>JALOPT010000052.1 GCA_025453715.1 Methanoregulaceae archaeon
GGTGCAACGTGTGACCTTGGCGACGTGGAAGAAGGGAAGACATATGCAGGTCGTGTGCAGGGATTCGCAACATTCGGGACATTTGTCCAGCTGAATGACCGTGTTAAGGGGCTCGTACACAAGAGCAATGTAAAGACCGATCATAAGGAACGCGAAACGATACTTGTCCATGTCAGGGCGATCCGGAGTAATGGCAATATCGACCTTGAAGAGGTTGTCATCCCGGTATACCAGGTGCGTTCCATTGAGAAGAAGAGTACTGCTGTGCTCCTTGCTGAACTGGGCAAAAAAATCGGGCGTACCGTCAGGATCGAAGGGGAGATCGCGCAGGTCAAGCAGACCAGCGGACCTACGATTTTCACTATTGTTGATGAGTCAGGGACTGAAAATGCTGCAGCTTTTGTTGAGGCAGGAGTCCGTGCATATCCTGAAGCTGAGCTGGGTGACCTGGTCAGGATCGTTGGGGAGGTAATGCAGCGGAATAACCAGCTGCAGATAGAAGTTGACTCCCTGTCCGTTCTTACCGGTCCCGATGCACAGGAAGTCAGGGAGCGGATTAACAAGGCACTGGACGTCCGTTCAGAGCCTGCGGATATTCCGCTCCTTGTCCCAAGCCCGGTCCTTGAGAAACTCAGGCCCGCGATGCGGAACATTGCAAAGATCATCAGGCGGGCGGTTTTCACATCCCAGCCTATTATTCTCCGCCACCATGCAGATGCTGATGGCATCTGTTCAGCCGTGGCAATCGAGCAGGCTGTTACCTCGCTGATCCGGGAGTCCGGTGGAGATTTCGATTCGGACTACTTCCTATTCAAACGGGCCCCGTCAAAAGCTCCGTTCTATGAAATAGAGGATATCACGCGGGACCTTGACTTCTCTCTCAAGGACCATGTCCGCTTCGGGCAGAAAATGCCCCTGATCCTCCTTACCGACAATGGATCGACAGAGGAAGACCTGCCCGCATACCGCATGGCACAGGTCTACGAGCTCCCGATTGTCGTCATCGACCACCACCACCCGGATGAAATCGTCGACCAGTTCCTCATCGGACATGTGAACCCCTATCATGTGGGAGGGGATTTCGGGATCACCGCCGGTATGCTTGGAACAGAGGTGGCGAGGCTCATCAACCCGGCGGTCGAGAAGAATATCCTGCATATCCCCGCAATTGCTGGTGTAGGCGACCGGAGCGAGGCCCCGGAGCGTGCGCTGTTCCTCGACCTGGTCCGGGACTCATACAGCGAGGACGAATGCAAAGATATCGCCCTTGCCCTTGACTATGAGCAGTTCTGGCTCCGGTTTAATGACGGGCGTGAACTGGTCAAGGACATCCTGAACCTGACAAACAACCCTGAACGGCACAAAAAACTGGTTGCCCGGCTTGTTGAAGGGGCTAATTTAATGATCGAGGACCAGATGAATGCAAGCATGCCACATGTGAAGGAGAGGGCACTGAAAAATGGGGCCCTGCTGTTCCTTCTCGACGTTGAAATCCATGCCCACAAGTTCACCTTCCCACCCCCCGGCAAGACCTCGGGTGAAGTGCATGACCGGTTATGCCGCCAGCATGCCGGGAGCCCTGTGGTAACCATCGGGTTTGGCCCCGATTTTGCCGTCCTGCGTTCACGGGGGGTCATGATGAACATACCATGCATGGTCAGGGAATTGAGAGACGAACTGAAGGGTGGCGGCATCAGCGGTGGCGGCCACCTCGTCGTAGGCAGTATCAAGTTTGTTGAAGGGATGCGGAACGAGGTGCTTGAGGCACTGGTGGCAAAGATCGCGGAAGCCTCTACCGGTGCATAACACCGGGAATATTTTTTCCTATTTTTTTTGGTCTTGTATCCCTGTAAGTAGTCTGCTACCCTCCTGTGAGCAGGGGTAACGGTTTAATACTGTAATTGTCGGGTAATGAGCCCCTGTCTGCCGCAGAAAAAGTCTGCAAAATTCGTCCTTTGTCGAAGTACTGTTCATAAAAGAGCCAAAATTGTGTGAGGAAAAATAGTTATTTATATATATGAGAGGAATTTATAGCTCAATATCTCTGGAGGTGAGAGATTCATGTCGTCTACAAGACGAATTGCTGATAAATACAACGAGACACAGGCGCGGATTATTGCATGCCTGAACTCGGGTGTCACCAAAGGCAAACACTACTTTAAGTCAAAATATATTGCAAAGGAGCTCGGCCTATCTTCAAAGGAGGTCGGCACCAACATGGCAATTCTTTCAGAGATTTGCCAGGAATTATCAATTATCCGCTGGAGCTATTCGAACAGCACGACCTGGATGGTAAAGCCACGGTCGGCATACTAATAAATCATTATAGACTATTTTTCTACGCTTATGAAATTGGTTGCAGAAATTGAATCGAAAATTGAGTTCATTGCGGATATCAACGAATGTAAAGACTGCCTGATGTCCCAGGATGCGACGTCTACCGATCCCGCATGCCTCTGGTTTAATATCGATATCCTGAAAGGTCATAACCTCAGGGCCGGGGACCGTGTGCGCATAACCGTTGAAAAGATCGACGAATAACTCCCTTGTTCTGCGGTATTACGCAATAATGGGGCTTTTTGTCTGAATCAGGAAATACGGGTCTCTTCAGGGGGACAATAAGGTAGATATGGGATATTGACGAATGAATATGAGTGCGGGGCCATAGGGTAGCCTGGACCATCCTAGGAGACTGGGGGTCTTCTGACCTGCGTTCAAATCGCGGTGGCCTCATTTTGCTAAATTCTCTAAAAAAATGATACTTGATTTTTCATGAAGCTCGATGACCGGTGTTTTGACTGTCTTCTCTCACGGGTGGCCCTTGAATGTACGCTCTCCTCTGCAGGGCCTGACTTAACTGATAAGACCGTACAGGCATGCGCGGACCTCCTGTCAGCGATCCGTTATGATCCGGTTAGCCACCCACAAATCGCGAGTGCGGTCCACAGGCACGCCTACGGGATGTTGAATAACCCGGACCCTTTTAAGGATTTGAAGCAACAGAGCAATACCGAAGCATTATCAGTGTGTAACCGTGTTCAGCCGTCACTCCGGAGCTTCCGTGACCTCGTCCTCGCGAGTATCATCGGGAATACGTACGATTACGGGGTAAAAACCCACCATGTAACAGAAAATTTCGACGAATTTTTCAACACGATGTTTAACCGGGGCCTGACTATCGATGATACTGACAGGATCCTGCCGCTGACAAAGCGTGTGGTCTATTTTACAGATAATTGCGGGGAAATCGTATTTGACCGCCTGCTCCTTGAATATCTTCATGCAAACGGGTCGGAGATCACCCTTGTGGTCAGGGACGCGCCGATCTTAAACGACGCGACCCTCGAAGAGGCCGGGCAGTTTGGCCTTGAGAAATTTGCTGCCACCCTTACGACCACCGGGTGCGGGACTGAGCTTGGTGTGCGGCTTGACCTCTGTCCACCTGTCCTGAAGGAGGCACTCAGGCAATGCACGCTTATCATATCAAAGGGGATGGCAAATTACGAGTCTCTCTCTCTCGAAAAGGACCTTCCCCCTGTTGCCTATCTCATGGCTGTCAAGTGCGAACCCATTGCAGATGATATCGGAGTACCGAAAGGTTCACTCGTCGCAAAACTTTGCATTTAATCTAAGCTGTTTTTGCCCGGGTTTTTTATGCCGGGATGAGACGAGAATTCGTTCAGATTTTCCGGGATCCTTCAGATATGCAGGATGTAGGGGAGGGTCACCAGTGATACGAGGATCACAAGCATGATAGTGCTGATGGAAGTTGCGACAAAGGTTGCATATTTTTCTACTTTCCTCCCGTTAAACAACCTCTCAACACCTTCTTTTAAGATGTAACCCCCGTCAAGCGGGACCATCGGGATCGCATTGAATATTCCGACGTTGATGTTGATCCACCCGCACCAGAAGAGAAGGTGCACGACCCCCCAGAAAATTCCTGGATATGGGACGGTATAATACGCGGTGTCCGGGGTTTCAAAGGCAAGTACCCTCAGGTACTGTCCCCCTGCCGTCATGTCAAACGGCACGCTGATGAGACGGAGGAACCCGATCGGAGAGAACATGTTCCTGACTGTATCAATTACCGGCCCCCCGTCATAGTAAAATACTCCCATAAACCCTGATGTATGGGCTCCCAATTCCGGAGGCCAGGCGGAAAGGTTGAGTGTATAATCTTTGATGGTGCTGTCCTTCTGGATTTGCAGCACGGCAGTGTCACCGGGATGGGACGAGTTGAGAATCGCACTGACTTCGTCCCGGGTAGCCACGGGGACACCGTTCACAGCGATAATCAAAGAGTCCTGGGGCACTCCTGCACTAAATGCTGAGTAATTCTGGTAGACGCCATGAACAACCGGCGCATTGGTGGGTACTGCCGCCCCCATCACGAAAATAAGCAGGACAAAACAGATCCCGCCGACGACAAGGTTGTTCATGATACCTGCACCAAACATCCTCATTTTAGGCATCCCTTTTGCCTTGTCGAGTTCCTCCTCATCAGGCTCAACAAAAAAACCAATAGGTATGACGGCTATGAGGGCCCCGATCCCCTTAACTTTGATGTTTTCAACACGGCAGAGGATCCCGTGGCCGAATTCGTGGACTGCGATCGTCAGGACGAATGCAAACCAGACGGCAAAAGTTGAGGGCACATATTCATTGATACCAGGCAGCAGGAGGATATTCTGGGGCTTGTAGATCCCCGTTGGTTCCGGCTGGAGTATGAGGGTGTATTGCAGGGCGAAAAAAAGCAGGAACGTAATAAGGACTGATACCAGTACCACAACGATAACACCGATGGATCCATAAATTCGTAAAACCGGGCTTACACGGGTGAACCAGTCAAAAAATGCAGTTTTATTGCTCTTTATTGCCATTATCGGCCCGTAAAAGACAATATGGTCCGGGAATAATTTTTTTGAATAAATAACCAGAGCCACGGCTGCATACATTGCGACCAACAAAATGAGGATCAGCAACCAGTTCATTCTATACATATGGAATGGCGAGCTACATAATGATGTGGAAACCTGCCAGCGCGGCAGTTTTACTCAGGATAATCACGAGAAATCCAGAATACTCGCCTGGGACTGCTCTGCCATCATCTTCCCGACGGTTTTCCAGCTGCGTCTGGCGAACACTGGCGGCTTTCCGGAACATTGTATCGCGGCTGAAAGGAAATCAACAGTTTTCGGGTCAGAAGGGTAACCGCTTCCGATTTCCCCGTATTTCTTTGAAAGCTCTTCGATTTCCCTGTCGCGCACCACCTTTGCGACGATGCTTGCGGCTGAAACGAGCGGGAATGACTCGTCTGCATGGTGTTCGGCGACAACACGGCACTCACAACCAAGGAAATTCGTCACCATATGGCCATATCTCTCCGCAATGACGTCGCATGCATCGACATAGGCAAGGTGAGGGACAAGGTCTGTAATTACCGCAGCATGCAGCCTGGCAAGCAGCACATTCATGGTCATGGACTTTCTGCCCGAATCGATTTCCACCGCGCTCACCACTCGTACTGCAATAGAACAGGTGATGGCGATCTCTTCATAGAGCCTGCTGCGTTTTTCAGGGGATAGCTGCTTCGAGTCCTTAAGACCGCTGTCAGGGAGGATATCCTCGTGATCGCATCCAACTGCCGCGACCACCATCGGACCGAGTACCGCTCCCTTACCCGCTTCGTCTACCCCGCAGAACATAGTATTGTGGTACCGGGTGCATGATATTTGAATAATGGCATAAGTATGACCCTCTCATCAGCAGTGCCTGGACCATACGATAAAAAAAATGATTTTTCTGATATTCAGATAAGCCCGAAGAAAATCATCCCGGTAGTTATGACCATGATAACAAGGATGATTGCTCCAATTTTTGCCTGGTTACTGGAACTTATCCCAGATGGGGTAACCTCATGCCCTTTGGCATGTTCTTCTTCAAGGTGAGAGGTCGTATCGGATTTCTTTGGTGAGTGGTGCGTTGTCATTGGTACTTATTTCGGCAGAGCTGATATTAACCTACTCTTCTCCCTGTTAGATCAGCTGATTAACGGCTTATCCCAAGACTATTGAATTCAATGGATCTTCGGGAAATTCGGTCTAACAAATCTCCTACCGGGGGTGAGGCATAGGAGGGGGTGGAACCCTTCTGCCTTCGTATTTTTTCCCTCAACCCTGCAGGGTTTCGCCTAACCTTTGTTATCGGGCTGGTGGCCTTTGGTCAGTTGAGCCACCTCACAGTTTCAATGGGATCGTGGTTGTAGTCGAGAACGGGACCTCCGGGGATATTCCGAAGAAATCCGGTGACGCGGTACCTTTTATCCGGAGGGTAATCTCTCCCTTGGCAAGTGCTCCGACAACGGCACCCGGAATTGCGGATGTTTTTATACTCACCGGTACGGTCACTTCGTTCATACCTGGTTTAATGTCGAAGCTCCCGCGCTCACCGTGCGAAATGAAGACCCATTCATCCCCCTTCTGGTAATATACATCAAAACTGATGGACTTGAGGGTAATACCGATTGGGTTTGGATTTTCAATACTGAGCGTTACCAGAAGGTCTACATTTGAAAGGTCGACAGACTCCAGTGCGACATTTTTTACCTCAACCTTTGGGTCTTTTATAAGCATTCCGCAACCGCCGAAGAGCAGTGCCACAGCCATCATCAGACAGAGGAGCGCCAGGTATCCTTGCATACCCAGTAATGATCGTATCTTCTATTTTAGGTACTTTAAATCCCGGGTGATTGATGATACGTATCAGTGATAACCGGATTGTCCGGCTGGATGCCATCCTGCCCTGGTATTCACGGTATCAGGTAAAAAACTGCTTTTCGCAGAGTATCCGCGGAAAAACGACAAAAATTTTACAATAAGGAAAAGAATATCATTTCTTCGCAAACTTCGCTTCTCTCTCCTCGAAGTATGATTCGAGATTGAGGAGGCTGTTAATGTCTACATCGGCACTCGTCCCCTGCTGGAACTCGAACGGGTTGTCCATGTCCTTGATCAGCATGACAAGGGCAATAAGCATCAGGCTGAGGAATACAAAAATGAGGGACCCCTCGAGGTACCGGTCATTTTCAACAAAGAGCATCACAAGGATAACTGCTCCGGTCGCTATCTCGGCCACGGCATAGGCAGCCGGGATGAAATCTGTACGGGTGATTACATCAACACGGTTGACCAGCCTATCAAGAGCACCCATCTCATTTCTCAGTTTTGCAAGAGTCGGTGGTGCCACGTTCAGTTTCCCAAGGGCCCTGATATCGTCAGTCACGATGTCCATCGCGTGGTTGATTGCACGCAGGTTGAAGTTATTTTCCATGAAGGACGCATTGATGGTATTCAGGAGTCCCCTGATATGGCCCCTCATCGTCGCCAGGGGTGTCTCGTCCTCAAGGGGGATGACAATTGAATCATTATACAACGCTTTCAGGGCTGCTGCCATTTCACCGGCAATTTTCTCGCTTTCTTTAAAATCTGTGAATGTTCCGGTAAATATTACTGCGATGGTAAATATTGCGCCCGTGATAAATGCACCAAGTACCGGGTTTATCGGGATCGTATCATACCCGGAAAAGAAAATTAACGTCTTTACCCCCAGGAGAACCAGGACGATGGCCAAGGCCTTAAGGAGAATGCCCCATTTTTTCATAAAATCCATGAATACTGATATGATGTTATTTATTTTAGGCGGTTTCGGTGGAATAAATTCAAGGGAGTGTGATTGAGGAATTGTGATCTGGAAATCTCAGGAAAAAGCCCAAGTTTACCACAGGAATATCCTGGAAAACGTAAAAAAATGTTATTTAATGAGGTCTTTTAATATTGCCAGTTCGAAAAGAAGTTTCGGGTCCCTCTTTATCAGCTCTTTTACGAGCTGGAGTGTAGAAAACTCTTTTAAGTTGATTGATGTGGCAGTCTGGATGATCGCGTTGAGTTTCGCGTCCGTGAGGTTGATCATGTATTCCTTGATATGGTAATTCCGTTCAATTGTCTTCCCCATCTTTGATTCCCGCCACTGCGTGTCATAAGGCATAAGGGCTGCCTTGCTGGTATCACCGTTCTCAATTGCATTGATTGCAACTTTTGCGGCAAGGTCCCCGGTGAACATTGCATTGTAGATGCCACCTCCCGTGAGAGGGTCAACAACGCGGGCCGCATCGCCTGCAATGATGAGCCCGTCTCCAACGGTGCATGCAAGCGGCCTGCAGACCGAAACACCCCCGACAATCCACTCGATCGTCTTTCCGTTGGGGAATTTTGAGGCCATATACTTGTCAAGATAGTCCTTTGCACGGTGTCCGCTCCCGCTTTTTATCCCGCTGATCCCGATACCTACATTTGCCGTGCGGTCCCCTTTTGGGAATACCCAGAGGTAACCCTGGGGGGCCACGTTATTTCCAAGACAGAATACCGTGCAGTGAGGGTCTATATCGATATCTGTCACGATGTATTGCGCAGAAGACATGATCTCCCGGAGCGGCACCGTTGTATCGATCCCACACCACCTGGAGAACTTCGACTCCACCCCATCGGCGGCCACCACGACGTCAGCCATTACATCGGTCTTTGTCCCACCGGACTCCAGGGTCGCCCCGCAGACCGTTCCGTCATTCATTATCGGGGCACTTGCCCTTGTCTTGACTGCCACATCTGCCCCGGCCTCGGCGGCCTGCCAGACGAGCTCCCGGTCAAATACTTTCCTGTCAAGGACATAACCGACTTTCCCGCCGGCACTCTCCGAGTCAAGCGTCATGGTAGTGCCATCAGGTGCAACAATGGCGGCACGCTGCATTTCGGCGGAGATGAAACAGGGTTTGGGTTCAACGAACTCCTGCAGACTTTCCATTCCGATGCCCTCTGCACAACGCACAGGGGCGCCAATTGCAGGTCTTTTCTCAACAATACATACAGAAAGCCCTGCCTTTGCAGCAGTCCTGGCTGCAATTGCTCCCGCCGGCCCCCCCCCGATCATGAGGAGGTCGTAATGCTTCTTCATTCGTGCCCGACCTCCAGCGCCCCTACTGGGCATGCCTTTGTGCAGACCCCGCAGTCCGTGCAGCCCGGTCCCACTTCCAGGTACGCGTCAATCAGTTCAAGCGCCCCTTCCTTGCAGACCGATACGCAGCACCCGCAGTAGCCACAAATATCCCGGTGAACCTTCAACATCCTGATCAGATTGACCTGCAGCACCAATAATAGTTACTCAGGTGAAGGGGGAGACTATTACCGGTGGATCGTAGCCTCCCCCGGGGCAGAAAGAGAAAATGTCCCAAAACGTCCTCCACCTCCGGGCTGAAGGGAAATCCTGTTATTACGGAGTGCATCAATTGCACCGGCAGTTGCACTGTCAACTTCCATTATTTCCTGTACTGGTGTTGTT
>JALOPT010000053.1 GCA_025453715.1 Methanoregulaceae archaeon
ATCCAGAACCTGCAAATGTGGTATTAATCGGTTTGGAAATTGCCCGGGTGATGGTATATGCCAGTAATCCCCCCTCTTTTTTTACTTCCGTTTCCATTACATGAAGCAGGTTTAAGGCAAAACCTCTTCCCCGGAATTGTGGATCGGTTGCAAAATCTGTCATCTCAGCGGTCTTACTGTCAGCATTGAACTCAAAAGACGCAACAGCCGTAAGCTGGTGAGATTTTTTAATGATAAAATACCGGACCTGCCCCTGCATGGATTCCCTGATATACTCCGGGTCATATATGGGAAACGGATATGTTTTAAAGACAGATTGATACAGAGCTGCAATCTCCTTTGCATCTCCGGAATGGGCATGCATAAGTGAGAAACCCTCCATCAGCTTATCAGGGGATCTCTCGCCCGCATATCCGAATGCTGCCGAAAGGACCTCTGCAATTACCGTTGCATCTGGGACATCCTTCCGTTTTGGATCTGTATATTTTGCCATGAAAACAGCAGTATCTGATCCGTTGTAAAAAAGCGGGATGGTCGCTTCAGCTGCGTAACCCGCCTCCGTAAAAACATCCACCGAGGATTCCGGCACCTTGACAAAGATTTTCGTGTAACCTTCTTTGTGAGTTAGTTCATCGGCGTACCGGATAATATCCGGGATATCTTCCCGGGCCAATTTCATTATATATACTCTGTTATTGATTTTACCGTGCTGGAGGACGCTGTTTCCCCGGTGCACTACAACATCACAATGCGTCATCATACCTCCTTTCAATCCGGTCATTATTTGCCGGGATCAGTGTCGTTGTTTCGTCATAATCTGCAAGAAGCCTGGCAACACCGACTACTTTTGACTCGTCCCCCCGGTCAATGTTCAGGTGGAGTTTACATTCGGCACAATCTCCGTTGCAGAAGATGCGGTCATAGTTGGCTGGTTCCTGGTAGGTGCAGATCATCCCCTCGTAATTGCGGAGCACCACCTTGTGCACTGACCACGTCAGCAGGTAGTTAGGGAAGATCGGGATCTTTCCACCGCCACCTGGTGCATCGATAACGTACCTGGGGACGGCAAACCCGCTGGTGTGGCCGACGAGGTTCTCCATAATTTCGATGCCTTTGGAAACAGGAGTGCGGAAATGGCTGATACCCTCAGACAAATCGCACTGGTACAGGTAATATGGCCGGACACGGTTCCTGACGAGCTCGTGGATAAGCGCCTTCATGATCCTCGGACAGTCGTTGATCCCGGCAAGGAGGACGGACTGGTTTCCGAGCGGAATACCGGCATCCGCAAGTTTTGCAATTGCAATCCGTGTGGACTCCGTCATCTCCTTTGGGTGGTTAAACTGCATGTTCACCCATATCGGGTGGTGCTTTTTCAGCATGGTAACGAGGTCATCAGTCACTCTGAACGGGAGCGTTACGGGTACGCGGGTCCCGATTCGGATTACTTCTACGTGAGGAATTGCACGGAGCTCGGTGAGTATCCAGTCGAGGTACTCATTGGAGAGCATGAAGGGGTCACCACCAGAGAGCAGCACATCGCGGATCTGCGGGGTGTTCCGAATATAATCAATGCCTTTTTTAATTTCTTCCCTGTCTGGAATCGAATCGACATCGCCCACTTTCCGTTTCCGGGTGCAATGCCGGCAGTACATCGCACAGGTATTGCTGACAAGGAACAATACCCGGTCAGGATACCGGTGCGTGATACAGGGACACGGACTGTCTTTATCCTCTGCCAGCGGGTCGGAAAGCTCGTAATTTTCTATAATGAGTTCATTGGGAGATGGGAATGCCTGCTTGAAAATCGGGTCATTCTGATAATCGTTCACATCGATGAGGGAGATATAATAGGGGGTAATATTGAGAGGAAATTTATCGATTGTCTTCTGGAGCTGTTCCCGCTCCTCCCGATTGAAACGGATCCCAAGGACCTGTTCGACTGTTGCAAGGTCCCTTATTGCATGCCGCATCTGCCAGCGCCAGTCTTTCCAGAACTCGGGAGTCCGTTCGGATTCAATGGTATTCCGGATAATTGATGGATCATCCGGTTTTTCTCCTCCCTCATAATGACCCCTCAGGACAGAGATAATATCCTTAACCGTATTTTTTACCTGGCCACTCACCTGCTTCACTGAGCGAAGGGTGGAAACAGATACCCCGGTTTCCTTTGGTTCTTTCGGGACATCGGAATTATTTGTCATCGTTGAGATCCCTCAAAACAACCATTGCATCTTCGGTTTTTTCACCGGTAGGAGATCACCAGGTTCGGTTGAATGGTGCCGGTAATCGTCAAACCAGCGTGCCACCGGGTTGCTCTGAAAAATCATGAACTTCCCGATTTGTGCTGGATCTGCTGACTGGTGGTATCGCATGAAGACGTGTCCGGCGGTTTTTCCTACCATCTCGATCTTTCCGGTCGCATGGGACATGATAAACCGGGCCCGCTTTGCAAGTCCTGAACAGGTCTCCCACGATTTCTGGAGGACTTCGTAGGACTGCTCAAGGGGGACCTGGAAGAACTGGTTACCGATGGTCGGCCTGCACTGGAAGACGTAATACGGAGAAATGCCGGCAAATGACAACCTCCGGAAGAGCATTGTCAGTGTTTCCGGTTCGTTATTGATACCGTTCAGGATCGGCGTCTGGTTGACAACGATAACCCCTGCCTTTCTAAGCGCTTCTGCAGCCTGTATTGTAACTTCGGTCAGTTCACGGGGATGATTGAAATGTGCCATCAGGTAGATACGTTTCTCCGGTGTACTGAGCCGTGAGAGGACGTCAAGCAGGTTGGGATCGTTCAGGATCCTGTAGGGATTATAGGCCAGCATTTTGCTGCCGATCCGGATGATATTGACGTGTTCGATCTCACGCAGTTCCCGGAGGATCTTACCCAGATGCCGGGTTTCGAGGGTAAGCGGGTCACCCCCGGTTACAAGGACATTGGTGATTTCCTTGTGCTCCCGGATGTACCCGATATTTTCGGAAACGTCCCTCATAGTTTCACGTTCGCAGGACATGAACAGGCGTTTCCGGAAACAGAAGCGGCAGATACCGCCACAAACATCAGTGAGGAGCAGAACACCGGTCTGGCCATATTTATGCTGCAGGCCGGGTTTTTTGGTATAGTCTTTTTCGCACGAAGGATCAGCGGACCCCCCGGTTTTTAGTTCACAAGAGTCGGGAACAACAATCCTGCGCAGCGGATCGTGCCCGTCTTTCCAGTCGATCAGCGAGAGATAATAATCGTTGGCACGGAACGGGAACAGTTCCGTCACCGTCTCCATCATCTCCCTCGCTTTAGGGGTGAGCCCGACCAGATTGTCGAGCTCTGAAATGGACGTAATGTACTTCGGGTTCATTTGTTTCACCTCGGTTATGGGGTATGGCCTGCCTGTCAGAAGGCAGGGGTAGAGTAGTGCGAAAATTTCTGAATCGTCATTAACAGAATGTTATTGCAGTTGCTTGGCACCACTCAGTAATCTTTCCTATTGGGCTCATCCTTTAAACCCTTTGTGTTATTTCAATTATACATGACGGAAACGTTTAAAGGGGATTGAAAACGAACCATTTACAGCCTGCCAGATCCGGTTTGCGATTGAAGAATATCGCGGTCTCGTGGCAGTACCGGAAATCATAAACCTTCAGGCAATCACAATAACCTGATACATAAAACAGGAATCCCGTAACTATTCCCGGAGTAATTCGCTGTGCAATCAATTGATCATGAAGGGTATCCATTCCCTGCCCGGATTATTCGAAAGATCTCGCCGTACCTTTCGGGCCCATGGTTCAGGGTCGCACTCGTGGCGATTATGCTCGTCATCTATGCTCTCGATCTCAGTACCCCGCTTGGTGTCCCGGTCTGGCTGTTGTATTTTATTCCGCTGATTCTTGCCTTCTGGTCTAAAGCACCCTACGCAATTCCTGCGGTTTGTGCGGTCACAATACTCTTCCTTGCATCAGGATTTGTGTTCTCTCCCCCCGGAATACAGACAACGGCTGCCCTGTTGATAAGAATGATTTTTTCTGCAGTTTTTATCGGTACATCTATTATTCTCTGGATGGCACTCAGGCGACAGGGACGGGTTGAAATTCTGCAAAAAATTTAAATATGGCCCCTGATTCCGTAAATGAGATTACCTCTGAGAGCTGTAGTCGCCAGTTCCGGTATTCTTCGTTCATGTCATTCACGTCTTCCCATATCCACGCCATCCGGTCCAGGAACCGGAGCTTCCTACAATAAAAAAGTGCTATACCGAAGATAGCCGGCCAGAGATCAAATACGAGAACGCCCTAGGTAACAAATAGCATCCCTATAGCGGAAACTACAGACAGGATATTCGGGACGGCCGCATTGTGTTTCGGAACTGGGACCATATCCCTGTTCAGCCAGAACAGCTCCTAATGCCCAGTGTCCAAGCGATGAAGGGGCAGGGAGAAACGGGAAAACAAGACACGATGGTCCATGGTTCTTATGACTGTTCGATGTAGATACAACAATTAGGATAATGCAGGATTATTCAAATCCAACAAATTCAAATGTAATCGTATAACAAAATAAATTCACAATCCGGAGACCCACGTAATGGTATTCAGCATACTTGCCGATGTCCTCATCATTTTCTTAATTGCCCTCATAGTGGGAATGATTTTTAACCGGTTTAAAGTGCCTGCAATTGTTGCATTCATCCTTACCGGTATTATTGTCGGCCCCTACGGACTTGGAATCATCCAGGGACAGGAGCAGGTGGAAAGCCTGGCTGAAATTGGTATTATCCTCCTCCTGTTCACAATCGGGCTTGAATTTTCCTTCAAAAATCTCTGGAAGATCCGGCTTATTGCCGTGCTTGGGGGAGCAATCCAGATCGGATTATCGTTCATATTCTTCTGCAGTGTTTCGCTGGCCCTGGGCATTCCAACAGCTGAATCAATCGTACTCGGGTTCTTATTCGCACTTTCAAGTACCGCAATTGTACTGAAACTTCTTCACCAGAGAGACGAGATTGATTCACCCCATGGCAGTATTGTCCTTGGTATCCTGATCTTCCAGGACCTCATGGCGATCCCCATGATGATGGCAATTCCGTTTCTTGCCAGCCTTTCGATGTTCGACCCCACCCCGTTGTTATCGACAGATTCTCTCATCAACCTGGTCATCAAGGATATCGTCCTGATCCTGGTAATTATTGTCAGCGCAAAGTGGATTATTCCCCGGCTCCTCAATGAAATTGCCAAGTCACGTAACCAGGAAATGTTCCTGATATTCGTGATCCTTGTCTGCTTTGGTGTTGCCTGGCTGGTCTCGATTATGGGAATATCCCTTGCGATTGGTGCGTTACTAGCCGGGTTACTCATTTCCGAATCAGAATACAGCCACCAGGCCGTGAGTATTATCCTCCCGTTCCGAGACATATTTACCAGCTTTTTCTTCATTTCGGTTGGCATGCTCGTTGACGTCCAGTTTTTAATCGCCAACATCTGGATCGTTGTTTTCCTTATTATCGGCGTTATCCTGGTAAAAGCACTGTTTGCAACAGCCGCACCCCTTGCGATCGGTTATCCATTACGGACTTCAGTGATGGCCGGGTTGTCTCTCGCCCAGGTAGGAGAGTTTTCGTTTATCATTGCGCAAAGTGCTGCAGTTGTGGGAATTCTTACAAAAGACATCTACCAGCTGTTCCTTATTGTAGCCCTGATAACGATGGCCGCCACCCCTCTGGTCATCAGTATTGGAAATCCCCTCACGGGAAGGCTTTGCAGGGTTCGTTCCTTATCCCGGTTTGTAGAAGGATCATGTGGAACGATTGAGGACGAAGATGTGTCCCGGAAACTCAAGGACCATATGGTAATTATCGGGTACGGGGTAACCGGGAAAAACCTGTCAAAAGCAGCGGTACATGGTGGGATCCCGTTTAATATCATTGAATTAAACCCGGACCTGGTAAATGAAGCACGCAGGCAGGGTGCACCGGTAATTTTTGGAGATGCAATCTACGAGGCCGTCCTGGAACATGCCGCTATCCGTAACGCCCGGATTGCTGTTGTTGCGATTAATGATCCCATCGCCACGAGAAAAATTGTCAGCAATTGCCGCCACCTGAACCCTGGATTAACAATCGTTGTTCGTACCCGGTATGTGAGCGAGGTTGAGTCGCTCCATGCAGCCGGTGCAGACCAGGTTATCGCCCAGGAATTCGAGACCTCGATTGAGATATTTACCGTGGTACTGAACAAATTTTTCATCCCACAGGACAGGATTGGCACATTCATCGAGGAAATAAGGGCTGACGGGTACCGTATGCTCCGGACCCCGGCCTCATCACCTGGGACATTGCCGGACCTTGTTAACAGTATCCCGAATATGACGATCTCTGCACTCACCGTCGGTCCGCATTCCCCGCTCGCCAGGGTCTCTCTTGGTGAGTTCAATTTACGAAAACAATACAACCTGCTGGTCCTGGCGGTCCGGAGAGGGGACACAGTCATTGCTAGTATTAGTGGTGAAACAAGACTGGAAGCGGGCGATATTGCAATTGTATATACCACACCTGAGGATTTAGCGAAAAATGGATGGGTCTTCGTGAATGCTACGGCTGGATCGATACGGGAAACAGGATTGCGGCGTATTTAATGACCCCCTCCACAAATGAGTCTGACTCCTTATTCCCTGCTGCCTTCGCGTGGTAATCGGCGTGCAGATTTCCGGATTTCCCGGATAGTAGCCGCAATCCCCTCAATATTGAAAAGGACCCGGGAGAACGTGCTTCCAGCCGGGCTTTTGCTGGCGGCAAAGCGTTCAATGTACTGGCCGTATTGCGTGGTTATGATATCCCGCAGGATATCATCCTGTGTCCGCATCGATTCGTTCACGGGACCGTTGATGTCTGGGAAAGACGCTACCAGCATTTCCAGGTTCTTCTCGCACGGAATAAGTGAAGATAGTATCGCCTCTTTTGATTCGGCCGAAAGAATAATCCCTTTTTCCTCGAGCTGGTGAATTTCCTCGCAGAGTTCCCCTGCCTGTTCTGAAAGGACCTGCCCGAGCTTGGACAGCCTGACTAGCCCGGCAATAAGAGCCGCATCATGTTCCGGTAGTGGCTGTTTTGAGACCTGAAGTGCAGCATCGCTGATCTGGCCATCGAGGTAGTCCGAGTACCTTTGGAGCTGGCTTACCTGCCGGGTGTTTTTGGCATCTCCGTTCAGCATCCTGCGGACTTCAGCGATCAAACGCCCGGAGATGGTGTAGAGGTGGGTGATTTCCATTTCAATCCGGCGGAATGCATCGGCTGGTTGTTCCGGGAGAGGAGGGGTGAGGTACTTGGGGGTGAACACGATATCGTCTTCGGAACCCCGCACAAGAGTCCGCACTAGTTTCTCAAACGGGTGTACCAGGATGAGGAATATAATACAGCAGGTCAGGTTGAAGATGAAGTGGGCATTTGCAACCTGGAGTGCAGGGGCCCCTCCCAGCGACTCAATGAACCAGGTGAAGGGTCCCAGGATTGGCAGGAAGATAAGGACCCCTAGGAAATTGAACAGGAAGTGGGCAACTGCTGCCCGTTTTGCCGATGTATTCATCCTTGATGCGACCAGCAGTGACGTAGTCGGTGTACCAAGATTTGCACCCAGCAGGATAGGAATTGCTATATCAGTCGTGATTACACCGTTCTGTGTCATAACGACGACAAGACCCGTCGTTACCGAGCTCGACTGGAAAATGGTGGTAATAATAAACCCGAATGCTACCTGGAGGAACACGCTGTCCATCATACCGACAAGTTCAACCAGCTGCGGATCGGTCCTGTACGGGGCCATGGCAGCGGAAATCATCGAGAGGCTGAAAAATACCAGCCCGAAATAAAAAACAGGACGCCCGAAGACCTTGTATTTCCCGCCGATAATGCTGATTAGGAATCCCGCGAGGATCAGGACAGGAGCAAATGCGGTCAGGTTCAGGGCAACGAGGATAGATGTTACGGTCGTCCCAAAATTTGCACCGAATATTATGCCAAGTGATGCAGTAAAAGAAATAACTCCCGCATTCACGAGCCCGACCGTTATCACGGTTGTTGCCGTGCTGGACTGTACCAGTGCGGTTACCAGCGTCCCGACAATGGTACCTCGTACCGGGGTGCGTGTAAGCCGCTGGATGAGACCGCGGAAATATTCCCCGGCAGCAACCTGGACTTCATGCGAGAACTGCTCTATCCCATACAGGAACAAAATGATACCGGGGATAATTGCAAAGATTAATTCCCAGGATACCACGGCATATCTACCCCTGTATTATTTTTTAATGGTTTCCAAAAATCTTTCTACCGGTTAATTTCCCGGTGTTTTGACTTGAACATTATCATATATGGATAATTTGAATGGAATTGCCACGAGTGGATATCACAACCCCGTATATTATTCACGATAAATCAGCCGTGTAATCGGCAGGTACAACATTTTTCTTGAGCTGATTATTATTCCTGTTGTTCCCGTAAGGGTAAAACAGTGGTTCCCCGGTAACGTGGTTATGCCATGTTCCGGTACCTCCCCCATTGCGACCACTTCACCGCTTCCACGACAAAAAATGCCAGGAGGGAGGTTCCAGCCGGGTATATCCACTGGTCCAGTGAAAGAGGCACAATACCAAACCATCCCGGGACAAGGTAGATTACCGTGAGCTGGAGAATAAAACCGATGCCGATACCGGCGAAGATCAGGGGATTGATGGTAAAACTTCTCCGGATATTCACAAAGAACGGTTCATGTTCCTTCTGTGCCTGGATACCATTGAACCACTGGAAGCAGACGAACGAGGTGAACATGATGGAGAGGGCAACCTCGTATGGATACATCCCGAGCAGGTGATAAAAAAGCAGGAGACCTGCCAGCCCCATCACCGTGCCGAACAACAGGATACGAAAAATTTGCGGGCGGTCGAAAAACTGCCGGTCAGGTCGTTTCGGTGGGCGGACCATTACGTCCCCCTCTTCTTTGATAAACGGGAACGTCTTGTCCTGCACACCGTCTGTCACAAGATTGACCCAGAGGATCTGGATGGGTAGCAACGGGAGCGGGAGACCGGCAATAATTGCTGAACTGATAAGTACAATCTCGCTGATCGACGTTGATACAAGGTAGTAAATCACTTTACGGATGTTGTCTACTATCACCCTTGCATTCCGGATAGCATCCACAATGACCGCTTCGGTACCGGACCCCATTGCAATCCCGAGATCGGCCGCCCGGAGTGCAGGTACATCGTTTACACCGTCTCCGGTTACCGTTACAATTTCCCCGTGCTCCTGGAGGACTTTCACAACCCGGTGCTTAT
This sequence comes from Methanoregulaceae archaeon, assembly GCA_025453715.1. Lineage (GTDB taxonomy): Archaea > Halobacteriota > Methanomicrobia > Methanomicrobiales > Methanospirillaceae > CAIKOD01. The sequence goes on from JALOPT010000053.1 coordinate 9,329, forward strand.
GTTCTGGGAGTATCCTCGCCAGCACTGTTGTATTTTTCAGTGCCTCTGCAAGGCCATCATCCGACATCCCCTCGATTTCAGGGCCGGTGAGCATTCGGTCGCCTTCTTTCCAGATATGCACGGATCTTGCAATCTCCCGGGCCGTGAGCGGGTAGTCGCCGGTAATCATCAGCACCCGCATCCCTGCCTTCTTTGCAGTCAGGACCGCTTCTGCAGCACTTGGTTTAGGCGGGTCGACAAATCCAATGACCCCGACAATAGTGAAGATCCACCCGGCAGGGTCTTCACCTGCCCAGTTCCCGGCCCCGAACGCCAGCACCCGCATCCCCCGCCCTGCCATGGCATCAATCTGCTGTTCGAGTTCTGCCAGCTGTTCTGCAGGATTGTCCGCGTGCTTTTTCAGTTCCTCGTATGCACCTTTCACAAAGAAACGGTCGCTACCTGCAACAGTGTTCACCGAGGCCATCATTTTTTTAATAGTGTCAAACGGGTACACCCAGCGACGTGGGTTCTGCTCCCGGACCAGGTCGTAGGTTTCAACCCAGCGCCCGAGCGCAACATCGATCGGGTCCCCTGAACCGTTCCGGGAATCGTTGCAGAGCGAAGCACACAGCACGAGGTCCCCGCGGTCCAGGGCAAACGTGTCCTGTACACTTAAGGTCCCCTCAGTTATCGTTCCGGTCTTATCGGAGGCTATCACCGTAGCACTGCCCATTGTTTCTACTGCAGGGAGGTGCCGGACAAGGGTCTTTTTTTTCGAGAGGGCGAGTGCCCCGACCACCATCGTGATGGTTACAACAATCGGGAGCCCTTCGGGAACCGCGGATACCATCTGGGCAACGAGGAGATAAGCAATCTCGGTGACCGGGCGTCCCTGCAGGAATGCGATAACCCCGACGACTACGAAAATAACAATAAGGAGCGAGATATAACGCTTCGAAAAATGGCGGATGGCTTGTGTGAACGGGCTGTCCGTGTAGCGTTCTTTTGCGAACCCTGCGATCCTGGCAAAATACGTACCCTGGCCGGTACGCACGACATATCCTTTCCCCTGCCCCCTGACAACGGTCGTACCGGAGAGGAGACTGTTCCGGTAATCATAGGGTTGTGCACCTGGCGCAACCACCGCATCATGGTCTTTGAGAACCGGTATCGATTCCCCGGTAAGGGATGACTCGTCCACCGTGAGCGAGGCGCTTTCAGAAAGCCGGATATCGGCGGTGACAAGATCGCCCTCGGAGAGTACCACATAGTCACCCGGTACGAGTTCTTCTGACGGGATGACTTTTTCCGCACCATCCCTTATTACCCTGACCCTGCTGGCGGTCATCTTTTTCAGGGCATCCAGGGATGCCTCTGCCCTGAGTTCCTGCCAGAACCCGATAACGCTGTTAACCAGTATCAGCAGGGAGATGACGAGAAAGTCCTTGATATCGGCGACGAAAAGGGAGATAATGGCTGCCAGGATAAGGATATAGATGAGCAGGCTTTTAAACTGGCGGAGGAATATGACGACCTTTGATGTTTTTTCTTCTGACAGGGTATTTTTTCCACACACCAAAAGCCGCGTCGCGGCCTCAGCTTCTGTAAGACCCTGGGGACCGGTGAACAGCTTGCCGGTGATCTCTTCAACAGGACATGCGTGGGGGGTTTTGGGCAGTTCCATGGGATACTATTGTAACCTTTATCCATGGATATAAAGCATTTCTGATACTTCAATGCGGGTAAAAATAAGGATTACATGATAAAAAAGCCTGATAACTGTCCCTTTATACCCCGACTGGTGAAGACATAGGTATTACAATGCGACCCGCTGCAGGATGAGGGGGAGGGGAGGGGACTTGTAGTCAAATTCGCTCTTTTGATTAAATTCCAGGCAATTAAGAATGTGAGGGATTTAAAAGCGGAAAAAGCCTGACCCCATGGTTATGGCCTGCGCAGTACGAGCACGGGACACTGTGCGTTCCGTGCCACGTGCCCGGTTATGCTGCCGAGAAGGTTTGCAAACATCCCCTTTTTCCCCGTTGATTTCAGTACGATCATTGAACTTTCTTCCTCCCGGGACAGGGAAATAATCTCTTCCGCTGCGTTCCCTACAGGTACCTGCACCGTAACAGGGATTTTCTTTGTCAAAAAAGCATCTTTCATCTTCTCAAGTTTTGTTCTTGCTGCATCAACCAGTGCCTGGACCTCTTCCCGGGAAGCTCCTGTCGTCACGACATGGAGCAGGGTTGCCTTTTCTACCGGGGGCAGTTTATCAATGGAAATGGTCATGATTTCAGGCTCCGAAAAATCCGTGCATATCATGACATTTGAAAAGAAATCCGGGCAGGAAGAGTCGTTACTGCTTAAAACACCCGCCCCGGGGGGGTGGACGAGGACCAGGTCCGTCTTTCCATATCGGAGGACGTCTGAGGCTACACTCCCCAGTACGAGGCTTTCAATCACCCCCTGCCCACGTCTTCCCATCAATACCAGCGGTATCTTTTCCCGCATGGCAACCCGGTTGATAACATCAGCGATTTCACCACCCGTGATTTCCTCGATGATTGCTTTGGCCTGCACCCCCCTGGTTTCCAGGCTTTTTACCAGTTCCAGAAGGCGTAAGCGTGCATAGTCGGCATCGGGGGATACCCCGCACTCCAGGTTCGACGGGCACTTGCTATACAAAATGTGAAGCAGAATTACTTCGCGAATTTGTGGGATTTTCTTCAGACACTGGACCACGTAATTGGAATCTGCAGAGAAGTCAAACGGGACTAACACTTTTTCAAACATACCAGCCCTCCAGGGGTTATCTTGAAGCGGTTCCTTATCAGCCGATAATGGTCGGCATCCGGGGGTCTTTTAATTTCATTGTTCTATTGTTTAGTCGTATGCCCGGGCCTATACAAGCTTTCCGGTCTTTGAGCCAGGGGATTGTCATTGCTACCTGAGGATTCCCGGATCAGATCACATCCTCGTCAACCGTTGGACACTCCCCCTTGTAGAACCAGTTCCGGTACACGATTGGCGTGATAATTGTAGTAACGAGACTCATCAGGACAAGCGCCACGTAGATATTCTGGTCGATAATCCCCTGCTGGAGCCCGATCAGTGCCACGATCATCGCGACCTCTCCTCTCGGCGCCATACCAAACCCGACAATAAGGGAGTCCTTTGTTGACAGGCCCATCAGTTTCGCCGGTATTCCGCACCCGACCACCTTGGTAAAAATTGCCACAATGATGAGCACGATGAGGAAGAGGACGATCCCGGGGGTCAGCTGGTGTAAATCAGCGAGCACACCAAGGGAGACAAAAAATATCGATGCAAAAATTATCTGGAGATATTCTGCTCCCTCCTTGATATCCCGGCAGTGGGTAAGGCGGACTCCCTCGAAAGAGACTCCCGCAATAAACGCCCCCACGATTGCCGAGAGCCCGGTCAGTTCTGCCATCATGGCATAAAAAAATGCCATCATCATGGCAAAAATAAATATAAATTCTGGGAACTTCCTTGCAAAGCGGGACCGGTCAAGGCGCTCTATATACCGGCTCACGACGAAGATACCAAAAGCCCCGGCAAGGACAATAAAGGCGATTGCTTTTATTATTACGAACGCAATTCCCTGCGGAGAGAAAACTCCTTCGACGATTTCTGAACTCACCGAGAGTGCGAGCAGCGACAGCACATCATCAATAACGGCCGCCCCGATAATCGCTTTTGCCGCATCGGTCTGGAGTTTTCCCATCTCACGGAGGACGTTTGCCGTAATTGCGATGCTCGTCGCGGTCAGTGCCGTCCCGATGAAAATCGCACTCGATGTACTCATCCCGAATGCGATGGAGATGCCATATCCCCCAACCCATGGAATAATCACCCCAACTGCTGCGATCACCCCGTTACGTATTCCGACTATGTCCTGGATCTTGAATTCGAGACCGATAACAAAGAGCAGGATCACCGCACCGAGATTTGCAAGGCCTGCCACGAAATCGGTATACGTAATCAACCCAAGTACACTCGGACCTACGACAATTCCCACCAGGATTAGTCCAATTACAGCGGACTGATTGATACGAGAAGCAACGAGGTAACCGGCGAGAGCCACAAATAGTAACAGGCTCATCTGGAATACCGGCTGCATCAGGATATCTTCCATCTATCAGGAATGGGAATCAGACTAGAAAACCTTTCTTACTTTTTCCCCGGTTCCAGTATTTTGATTGATTTGACCTTACGAATTTTCTGGTCACAAGAAAACCGAAACACTCAAGCCACCCGTTTCACAATAGAAAATGCAATGGACGTCGCGATTGTTGTCCTGTTCCTGGGAGTCCTGATTTTCCTCGGGAACGTGTTCAACCGGGTATTTGCGCTTACGAAAATCCCTGATATCCTGCTCTTAATCGGGATTGGGA
>JALOPT010000214.1 GCA_025453715.1 Methanoregulaceae archaeon
GCGGCCAGAACACCTACAAGCACTCCGGTGGCGCGTTATATTTACAGCCGCGGTTTATACGATAGTGAAACAGAGTGAAACGATCAGCACTGGGGAGACGAGAATGATATCTGCCCCGGAAATTATTGGCGGGACTTCGATGGAGAGGAGACGGCCCATAGAGGAGAATTGAAAACATGGTTACACTGACACAAGAAATCAAGGAATCGCTACAGGGAACGAAAACCGCGTTCCTTGCAACATCGTCAAAATCCGGCATCCCAAATGTGGTCCCGATCGCGGCGCTCAAGTTACTGGACGACGGGACGATGCTTATCTCTGACCAGTTCTTCAACAAGACGCTGAAGAACATGAATGAGAACCCGGAGATCGCCCTCTCGTGGTGGGGGGAAAAAGGCGGGTTCCAGATCAAGGGCACCGTCACCATCCACACGAATGACGAGATTTTCAGGCAGGACGTTGCCTGGATGAAGGAGAGCTGGCCAAAATTCGTACCCAAGTCTGCAGTGCTCGTGAAGATCACGGGTGTGTACGCCGTTAAACCAGGCCCCGAACCAGGGAAAAAGATACTGTAATCCTAAAAGGAACATGTCCTGATGGCAAAGACTCATCACACCTGCAGAGGAGACACCGCAAAAAGGACCCCGGTAAAATCCGGCGGCGTTACAGAGAAGATCTTATGGAACTACAATCACTGAAACTGGTTTGTTTTTCCCCTACAGGGACAACAAAAGAGGTTGTCGGGGGCATTGGCCGCGGGATTAACCACGGCAACGTGGAATTGCTGGACATTACAAAGCCGGATGCAAGAAAACAGCCGTTACAGACATCGGAGAACGAATTACTCATTATTGGTGTGCCGGTGTACATGGGAAGGGTACCGGCGCTGTTGACTGAATGGCTGCATACGATTAAAGCCCGGAATACTCCTGCCGTCTGCGTTGTCGTGTATGGTAACCGCGTATACGACGATTCCCTGCTCGAACTGAGTGATATCCTTAAACAGCGTGGATGCAACCCGATTGCCGGTGCTGCCTATATCGGGGAACACTCCTTCTCGAACTCCGAAACACCCACTGCCGAAGGCCGTCCTGATGCAAGTGACTTAAGAAACGCAGAATTTTTCGGGCAGAAAATACGGGAAAAACTCCGGTCGGTACCATCCGCCGGAAAGGTCCCTGGTGTCACAATCCCCGGCTGCCACCCCTACCGGGGAGATCCCACGTTGTGGGTTGTTGATTTCATTGCGGTCGGTGATGAGTGTGATCAGTGTGGGATTTGTGCGGAAGGGTGTCCTGTTGGTGCAATCGACCTGGAAAACAGCAGGGTGATCAATACGGAAAAATGTATCACGTGTTGTGCCTGTATCAGACACTGTCCGAAACATGCCAGGACAATGAAACCCGGCCCGGTCATGGATGCAGCATTGCGACTGAGTACACTGTGTAAAGAGCGAAAGGAGCCGGAATTCTTTGTATGAGCCGTGACGCAGGCGAAACGAACTCATGCCGGGATGCATAAATGCCACGGCGGGGGAAGAAAAATGTCTGACCACATCAAACCCCGGTTCCACGAGAGATCAAGTTATCCCTGAGGAATTTGTGCCATGGGTATCACTGAACGAAAAATGCGGGAGAAAGAACAACGGAAAAAGGAAATCGTAGATGCAGCGGAGTCCCTATTTTTTTGCCGCGAATATGATGACGTCCCGATGGAGGAGATAGCCACTATTGCTGAACTGAACAAGGCAACTATCTACCTCTATTTCATGAATAAGGAGGCCCTCTTTTCAGCCATTGTCCTCCGGGGGATCCGCATCCTGAATAAAATGTACCAGGAATGCACGGAGACAGAGGTCACCGGCGTGACAAAGGTAGCCCTCCTGGAAGAAACGTATTACCGGTTCATCCGCCAGTACCCGGACTACCAGCGACTGATAAAGTATTACGGGGCGGAGAGGTTCAATAAGGAAAATCCAGGTTTTACCGGGGTCCAGGAGGAATTCTTAATGAGCCGCAGATTCTGGCAGGATGCGGTCCGCGAAGGTATTGAAGACGGGACCATCCGCAATGACATTGACCCGTCCCTGTTAACGATATACCTGATGACCACGCTGATGAGTGCCCTCTCGTTAACCCGTCCGTGGCAGCACATACTTGACCAGGAAGGGATCAGCCGCGAAACATTCGTGAAAGAATTCGCCCGGTTTATTTCACCCGCTGTTTCCACCGCGGTGAAGCCCGTTACGGTACCGGTCAGCCCGGGTGAACACCCGGACAACTTATTTTTCTTCTCCGTTGACCCTGACTCTGAAAAACTTCCAAAGAAGAAGTTAAAAAAAGGTCACTCAGTAAAAAAATGAGAGAGAAACCCGTGAAAATGTGAAGGTTCAGTTTTATAATCATTTCTTCTGGCGGCTCCCCTTTCTCGTATAAGGGAGCGAATACCGGTAGCTTACGATAAAACCCATCACCAGTGCGATAGCCATCGCAGGGACGAGTGTATTCTCAAAAACGATGGCGATTATCAGGGCTATGGCAATAGGACTCCGGAGCAGGGCGACACTGATACCGGCAATAACGCAGACGAGGCAGACCGAGAGAGGGATAAAAGGGAAGAGCCGGAATACCAGGATCCCGACAGTACCCCCGATAAAGAAGCTCGGGAAGATGTACCCTCCTCACGACAAGGATAACGAGCAGAAGGAGGCTCACCTCGAGGTAGTTATTAATGAGGACCTGGAGCTGCTCATTACCCATGAAAAGGGCGAGGGGAAGGAGCATCCCGGCAATCCCTAGTCCAAGACCTCCAATAAGGCCGAGCAGGACCGGCCGGTGTTCAAGCGGTTCGAATAATCCCCGCATTTTCTTGTATATCAGGATAAAAAATATCCCGCATGCCCCGCCGAGCACGCCAAGACCGACCGCATAGAGCAGATCGATGTTCCGGAACTCGGGGTAGGATGGCAATGTAAACACGTTGCCGAGGAATGTACCTGAAAGCAGGAAATAGGCCGCAAATCCCGCCGTGGCCGCAACAATTGATGGGAGGACCGCTTTCCAGGTCATGACACCTTTCTCAAGGGTGGTCTCAATAAAAATGAGGGGGCCGGCGAACGGTGATGTCAGGAAGGCACCAAAGAACCCACTTATAGCTGATAGTGACGAGAGGGTAACAACCGGGGGTGGCATACGGGCTTTCTCGGCAATCGTGGTGCCTACCGCACCGGTAGAGACGGTAAGCGGCCCCTCCGGCCCGAGGGGTGCTCCGCAGACAAGGGAGACCATCCCCCGGATAAAAAGTTCGAACCCCCGTTTCAGGTCAAACCTGCCTTTCTCGGTAAACTCGATAAGGTCCTCTGCCATGATGGCAATCTCACTGTTAAAATAATGCCTTATCAGCCCGACACCAAGCCCCCCGAGGATACAGATTACCAGGATCAATGGATTGAAGACCGGATACAGGGAGTACACAGGGATCCCGTTCCACAGGAACCCGGTAATTAAATCCTCCAGGAAGAAAAAGGCGATCATCAGGAGGGCGCCGATTATCCCGACAATGGAAACAAAGACAAGCAGAAGATAGAACTTTCTGGTGTTTAACGAGTCCATTTCTTCATCGATCTGAGTACTGGTGACATCCCCGGGCATCGCGGTCTCCTGTACAGAATGGAAAACCGTGGAGTATTAAATGCCACC
>JALOPT010000054.1 GCA_025453715.1 Methanoregulaceae archaeon
TATTAAGGAGAAAGCGGTAATGCAGAGGTTCCTCAAAGAGCTGGTCAAGGATAACGGGGTCGCGTCATACGGTGAGGAGAATATCCGTAAGAACCTGGAACTTGGTGCTGTCGAAGTACTCCTTCTCTCTGCAAGTCTCCGGAAATCCAGGTTAACAATCAGGTGCCCGAGCTGTGGCCATACCAGGGAATACACGGTAGTACTCAAGGCAGGTACAACCGTTAAAGACCTGGAATTTGGCAACTGCCCGGATTGTACTGCCCCGATGGTCCTTGAGGAAGAAGTGGATATCATCGATGAACTGACAAAAATAGCCGACCAGAGCAGTGCAAAGGTGGAAATAATCTCTGATGATTTCGAAGAGGGTTCAATTCTATTTACGGCATTTGGCGGTATTGCCGCCATATTGCGATACAGGACGGGCTATTAATGTATCTTCTGATGTACACAACGATTGAAAATGCGCTGAAATCACGGACCGGCCTGTGCGACGTGCAACTGACTGATGGTGGGGAGCACGCTGACCTGGCCACGACCGTGGCGTTCACCCTCGCAAAGGAGAGAAAGCAGAGCCCGGTGAAAATTGCGGAGGAACTTGCAGGAGAACTTGCAGGGGATCCCGGGCTTGAAAATGTCCAGGTTACGGTCAAAGGGCCCTATATTAATTTCCTGTTCGGACCGTCCTATGTAAGTAAGACACTCATGGAAGCAGTAAAACCAGGGTATGGCAACCTTTCCCCGAAACGGGAACGTGTTTGCCTCGAGCATACCAGTGCAAACCCAAACGGCCCCCTCCATGTCGGCCACATCAGGAATTCCATACTCGGTGACACGCTCGCACGTTGTTTCCGGAAGGCAGGGTATAAGCTTGAAGTCCAGTATTACGTCAATGATATGGGACGGCAGATTGCAATCGTGGTATGGGGGTTCGATCACCTCGACACCGGTGCAGCAGAGGGTGAAAAAGCCGATCATTATGTGGCGCGGATCTACATCGCTGCGAACCGGGAACTCGAATCTGACCCTGGGCTTGTAGCTGAAGTGGACTCCCTGATGCAGCTGGTCGAACGCTCTGATAGTGCAACCGTCAGGAGGTTCAGGTCAGCAGTAACGCGATGCCTCGACGGGTTCCACGTCACAATGGGCCGGCTGATGGTCCATCACGACCGCTTCGTCTGGGAGAGCGATTTCGTCCGGAACGGGGATACAGAACGGTTCCTTTCACGGCTCCACAGGCTCCCGGAATACCACGAGGACGGGAAAGTCTGGCTTGACCTGAGCGCCGCCGGCTTTGAAAAGGAATACGTGCTCAGGCGGACAGACGGGACCTCGGTGTACGCGGCCCGTGACCTTGCCTACCACATGTGGAAAGGAAAAAATTTTGACCGTGTTATTGATGTACTCGGGGCGGACCATAAGCTGATCGGGGCACAGCTCCAGGCGACCATGCGCCTGATTGGCGAGAAGGCCCCTGAAATAGTCCATTTTGAATTTGTTTCGCTCCCGGAAGGTTCCATGAGCACCCGGGCAGGAAAATTCGTCTCCGCCGATGAACTGATGGACGAGGTGACAAAACGGGCATTTGAGGAAGTCACCGTCAGGAGGCCCGAGCTTGATGAGGAAACCCGGAATAATATCGCCGTTTCGGTCGCAATCGCTGCAATAAGGTATGATATTGTAAAAATTTCGCCGGAAAAAAGCACCGTGTTCAACTGGAAGGAGGCCCTCGACTTCGAGAGGCAGAGCGGCCCGTATATCCAGTATGCCCATGCACGGGCATGCAGCATCCTTGAAAAGGCAGGGGAGTTTTCCGGGGCGTATGATTTAGTCGACCCGCATGGTATTGCACTTGCAAAACACATCGCAAAGTTCCCGGCAGTGATAGAAGAGGTAGTACAGGAACTAAAACCCCATGTCCTGGCCACCTACGCCCGTGAGCTTGCAGACCTGTTCAATGCGTTCTACCACTACGAGCCCGTACTGAAAAGCGGGGGTATCACACGGCAAAGCCGCCTTACTCTCGTAAAGGCAGCGCAAAACACCCTCAAAGAATCTCTGGGATCCCTTGGTATCGATGCAATCAGCACCATGTGAAGCCCTGAAAAAACAGGGCTACCAGTTTTTTTCCGAACGGTCAACTGCTGCGGTAAAACCCTGCCTCTGGTGCAAGCGTGCACTGAGGGGTGGTGAAATGTGTTATAAACACCAGTTTTACGGGATTGACAGTCATCGCTGTGTGCAGATGACGCCGACCCTGCAGTGCAACCACCGGTGCCTCTTCTGCTGGCGGTCATTTGAACACGAAATGCCCGGGGAATGCGAGTGTCCACCGGAAGAGATCCTGGGGAACCTTCGGCGGCTCCAGAAGAGGGCACTTTCAGGGTACAAACCATCGCCATACGTCACTCCAGAAAGGTTTGCCGAGGCACTTGACCCGAAACATGTTGCAATTTCTCTTTCCGGAGAACCGACTCTCTATTCGAGGTTACCGGAACTCATCAGCAGTCTCAATGCCGAAGGGTATACTACGTTTCTTGTCAGTAACGGGACCCGCCCGGAAGTTCTCAGGCAGTGCAGGCCGTTCCAGATGTATGTCTCGCTGGTCGCCCCGGATAAGACCACCTACGAGCTGGTATGCAGGCCTCTGGAAGACAGCTGGGAGAGTTTGAGGGAGAGCCTGGGACTCCTCGACAGCAGGCGTTCGGCCATACGGATTACCCTTGTAAAGGGCTTAAATGATATTGACCCGGGGGGGTACGCACGCCTGATCGCCGACTCAGGCGCAGACTTCATCGAAGTGAAGGGATACATGTATCTTGGATACAGTAGAAATCGATTGCAGCGAAGCAACATGCCTGAGCACGAATACGTGAAACAGTTTGCAGAACAGATTGCGACGCGTTCAGGGTACAGGGTAACTGATGAAAATCCCCTCTCACGGGTTGTATGTATGGAGCGTGATTCATGAGATTTGATGCTGATTCCTATAAACACAAGGCAAAAGAAAATTTTGAGAAGGCATGGCACGAGGGCCCGTCAGTCCTGACACCCCCGCTCCCGAATTCAATGTACCCGAGACTTGAGTACAGGAGAGCGAAGGCACACCCGATTTTCGAGACAATCAACCGCCTCAGGGAGACCTACCTTTCGATGGGGTTTGACGAGGCTGCAAACCCGATCATCGTAGAGGAACAGGACGTTTACCGGCAGTTCGGCCCGGAAGCATCGGCCGTCCTTGACAGGGTTTTCTATCTCGGGGGGCTCCCTCGGCCTAACGTCGGGATCGCAAAAAAACAGCTCGACGAGATCAATGACCTCCTGAAAAGTCATTCAGGGCCGCTTGCACATGGCAGTCAGGCCCCCTACGAACAGGAGGGACATCATGAACCGTACCAGCCGATGTCAAAGGAGACAGAAGAACGGTTACGGGAGACGCTGCACGCATACAAAAAATCCGAAATTGACGGGGACGAGCTGACCTATGAGCTGTCAAAGGTACTGGGGGTGGATGATGCAATCGTCGTCCATATTCTTGATGCAGTATTTCCCGAATTCCGGGCCCTGTCACCGGAGTCCTCCCGGAGCACACTCCGTAGCCACATGACCAGCGGGTGGTTCATGACACTGGGGGCAATATGGGATAAAAGACCATTGCCGATCAGGATGTTTTCCGTTGACCGTTGTTTCCGGAGGGAACAGGAAGAGGGGCCGACCCGCCTGATGAGTTACCATTCTGCGTCCTGTATCATTGCAGGGGAGGATGTGACCAACGAAGAAGGAAAGGCTGTCAGCGAGTCACTCCTGTCCGCGTTTGGTTATACAGATTTCCAGTTCAGGCCTGATGAAAAAAGGTCGAAATACTACATGCCTGATACGCAGACAGAAGTGTATGCAAGGCACCCGGTCCACGACTGGGTCGAAGTTGCGACATTCGGCATGTACTCCCCGTCAGCCCTCGCAGAATACGGGATTGAGGTCCCGGTAATGAACCTGGGGCTCGGGGTGGAGCGGCTCGCAATGATCCATTACAATTCAAATGACGTACGACAGCTCACCCACCCCCAGTTCTTCCCCGATCAACTAACGGATCGCCAGTTGGCCTGCGCAATTCAGTACCGGGAACAGCCGGTATCCCCAACCGGGCAGATGATCGCTGCCGTCATAAGGAACACCGCAGCCAATCATGCAACCGAACCCGGGCCATGTTCATTTAAAGCATGGGAAGGAGAATTGTCCGGACACCGGTTAGCGGTTTTCGTTGAAGAGCCAGAGTCCAATTCAAAGTTATGCGGTCCGGCCTGCTTCAATGAAATTTTCGTATATCAGGGGTCTGTCCTCGGGGTACCGGACAATGAAAAATGGCAGCAGGTACGGACTGAAGGGGCACCTACAGGGATTAGTTACCTTGATGCAGCTTCCTCCCTTGCAGCCGCACGGATAGAAGCTGCTGCCCGGTGTGGGAAACCGGAGACAGTCCAGGTAAAAATGGCGAAACTCCCAAGTGACATTAACATCAGGGTCGCAGGGTATGCGATGCGGGCCATTACCGATAATAAGAAAAAGATCGATGTCCGGGGACCGGTATTTCTTACCGTGAGATCAGAGCTGGCCCCCCTGGATTCCTGATCTTTTTATCATAGATGGGTGGAGTAATCCCATTATCCCCGGGATTTTTATTGGGGTGCCCTCTTCGAAATACTCCCTGCCAATTATATCATGAACTAACCAGAATGGTTTCAGGGAATAGTTTCACTGTTTTCTGCAGGTAGCCTGTCCGTTTTTCTTTTTCTGCTTCTTGCAAACAGGTCCTGCAGCGGTTCACTATACTTTGCAGTAAATGAACCCACGATTGAGGTGATAATAACCATCGCTGCAATTGCCGATGATACGATGGGAGATCCATACAATGCGGCAAGCGCAATCGAAAATTCCCCTCTTCCAATCGTATTTGCCCAAATTTCTATGCCAGACCTCTTACTTCCATGCACCACTTTTCCGATCAACAGGCCGGAAACAAGCTTGGATATGATAGCAAGGATGCTTAATGCAACAATAAGCAGGACCGGCACTCCGCCAGTGAAATCCACGCTAATCCCGAAGAACACGAAGAAAATTATGAGGAAAACATCCTTAAACGGCCGGGCCTGTGCTTCAAACGCCGCGGCGTCCGTTGAAGCGAGCGCTGTGCCAAACGCAATTACCATCAGGGTCTCCGGTACCCCGATTGCTTTCGACCCGAATGCTATGATGACGACGGCAGCAAAGGTAAGAAATACCGGGAGTTCATCGTCACGGTTGATAGCCTTCCGTATTAATTTCTTTCCGAAATGCGCTATCAGGTAGAAGGCGAGGAGTATGACAGCAATCTTCGCGATAAATCCAAGGGGGTTATTGATTGATGTGGAGAGAAGCGTGAGGAAGATAATCAGGACAATATCCTCAAAAACCATCATCCAGACGATTGTTTCAGACTCCCTCATCATCAGCTTCTTATTCTCAACAAGAGATGCAACGGTCATTGCTGTGCTGCTGATGAAAAATGCTGCTGCTATTACCAGCGATTCAGTAAGAGTGAACCCGATAATATAGGCAGCCAGGAACCCGATTACCATGTTGATATTCAGATCTATCAGGCCACTCGAGAAGAAGGTCTTCTGGTTTGACAGGATCCGGTCCGGTTTGATCTCGAGCCCCATGAAAAAGAGGAGGAAAATAAGCCCAAGTTCGGAGAAGAACGTGGAGGACTCACTGACCTGCACGATGTTCAGTCCCGAAACTCCGAGCGCTATTCCCGCGATAATATAGAAAGGGATTACCGGCCAGGAGAAGGACTTCGTGATGATCAGAAGTACAAGGCAGACAAAAAGGGCGATTATAAGGCCTTCCATTAACCCACCATGCACTCACGTTCGAATGTCTTCAGCTGATCGGTCTCCCCGATGGCAACGACCGCATCGCCTTCCTGGAACATGAAACTGGGTGGTGGATTGACAATATTTTTATCGCCCCTTGAAACTGCGATAATGGTCACCCCTGTTTTTGCACGGATCTGGAGGTCTTCAATGCACCTGCCTGCCATGGCCTTGCCGATAACATAGGTATGTATACTGATCCGGAGGTCAGACAGGGCAGAAAACGCGATCTCCACGCTCTCCTTGTCAGCTTCCATAATAGCACCGGTCATAATGGTACCAAGCCTTCTCGCTTCAGCAGTAGTAAGCTCGGCCACGCAGGGAGTATGCTCGTCATGGGGGAGGGTGTACATCTGGATATTGCCGTTTTTTAAGAAAAAAATGGCAATTGTATCATCCTTGTCTGTCACGAGCTCATACTTTGTGCCTATTCCGGGAAGGTTAATCGACCGAAGTGCCATACATCTCGTATGAAAAAAGACTTAAAAATATATTAGTATATTCAAAATTTACAGGCATCCGCCTTATCACATCCCGGTCACCAGTTCCGGCAGGTGAAATACCCATATAAGGTAATAAAGAGCCAGGGCCAGCATGAAAAGCCCACAGGCGAGATTAATAGTTCTCCGGTAGGTTGTGAGGGTATGCACCAGGCAGTAGTTTGTTGCTGCAGGGATAAGGGAGATCAGCAGGACCGGAATGGCAATACCAAGGCAGAAAGCGATGAGAATAGCGAGGTTTTCAAAAAAATCCGCAGCATTTACGCTTAGCGCGAAGAGTAATATTACAGGGGCTGGGTTGCAGGGCAGGATAATCAGGCCAAAAAAAAGACCGAATAATATCGCATTACTGTAGGGTCCGACAGGATGGAGCATTTTTGGCGACGGAATAAATCGCGATAAATCGATATCAAGAATAAGGCAGATACTCACTCCTGCAAGGAGTACAAATGCAACCATAGAAATGATCCCTATAGCTGCACTGACAGAAGACCGCAGGAGCCAGGTAAAGGTGAACCCAACAACCAAAAACGCAAAAATAATCCCGGCAGTAACAACGAGTGCAAACCTGAAAAGTAATGTCCTGTCATTTCCCTCACCAACCTGGTTTGCAAGCCATGCAAGATAACCGGGATAGAGGGGGAGGACACATACGGCACCAAGAGGTGCAAGCAATCCGGCAATAAAGGCAATTCCTATTGAGGCTGCCAGGTCCAATTCTAACACCGTGCCAGGATTTCCTGCCCAAGTACCTCCGCAGATTTTACACCGCTGCCCAGCCGGGTAACCGATCCATTACTGCAGATAAGGACCATTGGTGCACTTGCGGGGCTGATAATACCTACACCGAACTCGTCAGTAAGTTCTTTTGTCATTTCCGGGGGTGAAACTGCATATAATCCGGTAAAGCCATTACCAGACTGGTGCTTGAGTACCACGGCTTCATTTTCATATGGGTCGATATCGATCCCGACGGCGGTAAATGAACCGGGAGACACGGCCTGCAGCCGTTTTATCTCATTCTGCTGGGCTGTACATATCGAGCACCAGGTAGTAAAAAAAACAATAGCACCGGTTTTCCTTCAAGGTCCCGGACCCTGAAAACACCGGAAGTGGATACATCACGCAGCGGTATCTCCTTCCAGCTGGTTGGACTGCCATCATTATCCCTCTCAAGGGACCGGTCCCCGGGAAACAGTGTAAAAAGAACCGCCACCAGGACAACAATCAGTACCCCGATAACCAGGAAGAGTGTATTTTTCTGCATTTGTACTAGAATCATACGCGTGGGATATATCAGTTCAGGTCATTCGCATGTACACCAGGTTTCGGATTAGGTGGCAATGCAGACAGCCTCGTGGCCAACCCTGTCGTTTTTCCGCATTTTTTCCGGGATTTCGCTCGATAAACAGTCCCAGACTATTCCGGGGTCGCAGTCCGATTAAAAAAACGTATATCCTGCAGTCATAATAAAAGAGGTTTTTGGAGAAACCCTAACATTAGGGTAACCAGGATTTCTCCGATCAAGGTTTGGGGGTTTGCGGAGGAGGAGATAATCACCGGCTGCATTGTTGCAGGTAACAGCCCGCCTCTGCAATCAAACATCAGATTATCCACCTTATATACTGGAGCCGTGTGCGGTGTGAAAGTAACAACAATTCCTAATGAAGGTAATTTTTTACTGGCACTGGATCATACATACCATGATTCAACCTGGATTTCCTGCATTTAGAAGAGAAGAGGAAGATTTATAGTTGATTCAGGGTTTTTATAGTTAGGTAAAACAGCATGGCATATCCGGAAAGCAATTCAACGGTCGGAATAACTTCAGCCGGTTATTATATCCCGGAACGGGTTATTACAAGCGCTGAAATTGCCGCTATTTCCGGAGTTCCCCTATCAGTTCTTACTGAAAAATTCGGGATCCATCAAAAACATGTCGCCGGGCCGGATGAACACCCGGTATCAATGGCCGAAAAAGCAGCATTATCTGCGATTAAAAAAGGGCGGGTTAACCCTGCAGACATTAATGTTATTGTGTATTGTGGTGCAGGATGTTACGATTATCCGTTCTGGTCCCCGTCATCCCGGCTGCAGCATGTCCTCAAGGCACCCAATGCCTTCACCATTGACATGAAAGGGGCATGTAATGGCGGGATTCTTGCCATCACCATCTGCAATAACCTCTTAAAGGCAGACCCTTCAAAAAAAAGAGCCCTCATCGTCTGCAGTGATAAGCTGAGCCCGGTGATGAATTATATCAATAAAGATACACTCCCGTTTTTCGCAATAGGGGATGGCGCTGCAGCTGCGGTGCTGACACGGGGGGAGCCCGCAAATGAACTCCTCGCCTACGAGGGGATCACGGACGGTACGTGCGGGGATTATGTAAAAGTACCCTGTGTCGGCACCAGGGCAGCAGATCATTGTCGCAATCACGAACAAACCTCGCGCATCTCCGTCGATCCGGCAAAAGCTCTCGCTGATGTCAGCCCGGATATTTTTCTGGGCAACTTTATCAGGGTTATCAGGAATGCCGTCCTTAAAAGTGGTTTACAGACTACGGAAATCTCATGGTTGCTGACAAACCAGATTAAAAAGACCCGGGTACAGGATATCCTGGCAGAACTGGGTCTTGATGAAAAAAAGACCCGCTCAACCATGA
>JALOPT010000215.1 GCA_025453715.1 Methanoregulaceae archaeon
TTCCTATTTGTTGTGGCACTTGTATGGATGGCAGGGTGCATGGACCAGCCGGTAAAAAATGTAACACCGGAGCCCGGTCCGGCAATTCTGGTTGATTATTACCGCACAGGTGGTATCGGGGGATTTGATGACCACCTCGTGATCTTTGAGAATGGCGCGGCAGTGTATTCAGGGCAGCGTGGGCGTGGTGCCTTTATCGTGAACCAGAATACGATGGATTCTATCCGGGACTCTTTTTATTCCATCGGGTTTCCGAGGATGAATGCCTCATACCCTGCCACGTCGCCCGGGGCGGACTATATCACCTATTCGATCACCTACCACAATTACACGGTAAAGGCAGAGGATACCGGTGTACCATTAGCTCTCCAGCCGGTGATAGATCGCCTCAACGAGGTAATATCTGTGAAAGCTAATAGTTCAATACGTTCATAATCCGATTATTCCGGCGCTATACTACTGTTTTAGGCAGATTGAGACTTCATGCAATGGGTCGATGATCCGGCATTTTAAAAAATTCTTCCCCAGGCTACCGTTATTCCGTCTGCATGGGATCCACGGTGGTCTTCAATGATTGTCTTGATGATTTTTGCTCCACCTGCAATCTGCTGGTGGTTCAGGTGTAATGTAAGCCAGTTGCAGTCACAGCACCCCAATGTTCTATCCGCCCCTCTATTTATGAGATCTGGCAACCTTGATCACCATTATTCGGAATGAAGCAAACGGGCAGCAGTAAAAAAAGAGCATGGAATTAATTTTTTCTATTTCTCTGTGTGCATGCAGCTCTGCACATCTTGTCCGAGTTTCCCGATTGCATCTGCCCTGCAGCGCTGGCAGTGTCTCATCTGGCGCACGTAAGGTTCACATGAGTCCTGCATTTTCTTTTTCATTTCAGGTGTCGGTGGGGCGATATCGGCAAATTTATACTGGGCAATAAGCGGGATCACATTGAAGGTGTAAACCCCCATTTCTCCGACCTTTTTTGCAATATCGACAATATGATTTTCATTAATCCCCGGAATATATACGGTGTTCACTTTTACGATCATTTTCCTCTTCACGGCCTCTTCAATTCCTTTTAACTGGTTTTCCAGGAGAATTTTCGCACCTTCGACACCGGTGTAGCGTTTACCTTTCCATTCGATGAACTGGTATATCTTCGCCCCGATTTCAGGGTCAATTGCGTTCAGGGTGACCGTGATGTTACCCACGTCATATTTCTGGAGGAGATCAATTTTTTCCGGGAGAAGGAGCCCGTTTGTCGAGATACATTTGATGACATTCGGAAATCCGTCATGGAGCTTGCGGAGCGTTTCAAAGGTCTCCTCATTAGCCAATGGTTCCCCTGGCCCGGCTATGCCGACTACCTTGATATAATTATATTTCTCGACTACCTTTTTTACCAGATCTATGGCTTCATCAGAGTTCAGGACCTTTGCCGTGACCCCCGGGCGACTTTCATTTACACAGTCGAAGTCCCTGATACAGTAATTGCATTGGATATTACATTTCGGAGCAACTGCCACATGGCAGCGTCCAAATCCGTGACAAGCCTTTTCAGAGAAGCACGGGTGTTCCTGAATCTTACGGAGCTGTTCGGGGTCCCACTGGACCGTTTTTCCCTGTACTACCGCTTCCCGGTAACCTTCTTCGGCCATGATAAACAGTAGTATAGTTCTTCCTCCGGCTATATAAAATTCGAGAAATCACCCTGTCCGGTCTGCCAGGTATTACCCGGGTAATTTTGGAATAGTATTAATTACGGCCGGCTGGGAAAAAGGAGGATCTCGTCACTGTTGATTTTCTGTATAACCGATAATTTTTTGAGATACCTGATATCATCGTCCATCATACCCCCCCTGAACCGTAGAGCACTTCTATTATCAGATCAATACAATGTAGTACTATGTCAGTCAAAAGCAGGAATGGGAAAATCCGACCATCAGGCCGGTTTTTTCTCGGAATGACAATTATTTTTCTCCTTACTGCCCTTCTTCTGGCAGGGTGTACCTCTCAGAAACCAGTAGTAGTCGTGCCCAACGATACCATCAAGGTCCACTATACTGCGTCCCTGGCTTCAAACGGGCAGCAGTTTGAGTCTTCGTTAAACGGGACCCCGATAGAGTTTGTTGCAGGATCTGGGATGGTCATCAAGGGATTTGATAACGCTGTACTGGGGATGAGCGTCGGCCAGAATAAGACCATAACCGTTCCGGCAGACCAGGCATACGGCCCAAAACGACAGGATCTCATCATTACCACGGAAAAAACCGGGTCCCTCGCGGATTACGAGCCCAAACCGGGCACTATCACGTATATCACGGTTCCGTTCCCTGATGGAACTGTTGGACGGTTCCCGATTATTGCTTCGAATGAGACCACCGTAACGGTTGATATGAACCATCCACTGGCAGGACAGGACCTGGTATTCAATATCCAGCTGGTGGATATTGTAAATTAGTGATGTGGGATTAAAAGAAATCTTTTTTTATTAAATTCTGGCGATTGGAACGGTACAACTAATCTGATTTTTGTCCCCTGCGCCAGATGGTACCCGGTACCAGGATCTCAAATCTCGCACCCTTTCCTTCCTGACCGTGTTCACTGATTGACAGGCCTGTTATTGAGAGGATCTCACGGGAA
>JALOPT010000216.1 GCA_025453715.1 Methanoregulaceae archaeon
AGGCATACCAGATCAGGGCACCAATACCCTTGTTTGCCGAAACAAATTCCAGCCCCACAACCACCAGCAGGGAGGTGCCTAAAGCGAGCCGGATACCGGCAAATATCATCGGGAGGCTTGCGGGAAGCATGACTTTGGTGAAGAGCTGCCGTGGTGAAGCCCCGTAATTTCTCGCTACGTCGAAATAGGCCTTGTTAATGTTTCGCACTCCCGCCATGCTGTTGATGAGAGCGAGGAAGAAACACCCAAGGGCAATTGCGACAATTTTGGAGACCTCCCCGATCCCGAAGATAACCATAAGCAGGGGGAAAATTGCGAGTTTTGGAACAGGGTAGGTTGCCGAGACTATCGGATCGATGAGAAGACGGATTTTTCTGGAAGCCCCCATCGCCATCCCAAGAATAATACCGGGGATGGTCCCGAGTAAAAAACCAAAGAAAACCCGGAACAGGGTAATGGACAGGTTATCGGAAATTTCACCGCTCATGATCATAAAATAAGAGGTCATGAAAATACTCGAAGGGACCGGAAAGAAAAGGGGATTTAATAATCCAAGTCGCCCGGCGATCTCCCAGATTACCAGGACTCCGCTGATAATGACGATCTGGAGCAGCACCTGATATCCCCTTTTTTCATCAGAAGGCGTCATGGTCAAGGCTCATCGATTTTTCAACTTCAGTCCGGATGATGTTCCAGATCTTCATTCTCAGTTCTATGAATTCCTTTGAACTTTCCATCTGAAGATTACGGGGACGCGGGATATCAACGGTCAATACGTCCTTGATCCTTCCCGGGACACTTGTCAGCACGAGCACCCTGTCCCCCAGTAAAATTGCTTCGTCGATATCATGGGTGACAAATATAACCGTTTTCTGCTGCTCTTTCCATATCTTCAGGAGCTCGTCTTGCAGGATCAGCCGTGTCTGTGCATCGAGTGAACCAAACGGTTCGTCCATGAGCAGGATGGAAGGATGGTTGACAAATGCCCGGGCAAGAGCGATCCTCTGGCGCATCCCAACGGATAATTCATGGGGATTCCTGTACGCATATTGTGCCAGGCCCATCTTTTTTAAATATGCAAGCGACCGGTGATACCGTTCTTCCCGGGAAACGCCCCGCATCTCCAGGCCGAATGCGACATTATCGATCACATTCATCCAGGGAAATACGCCGTATTCCTGGAATACCATCGAATTTAACGGCCCGGAATTTTTTTCGCCGGAATAGGTTACTTCTCCGGATGTCGGGGGCATGAGCCCGGCTATGATCCTGAGGAGTGTCGACTTACCGCAGCCGCTTGGCCCGAGAATACAGAGAAACTCTCCTTCACGTGCCTCAAAGGTGATATCACTGATAACCCGGGTCTCTTTTTCCCCGTCTGAAAAAATTTTATTCAGGTTCCGGCATTCCAGTCTCATTTTTACAAAATTACCTGTCCTTTACGTCATATTCTTCACAATGGCACTGGCATAGGTCGCATAACTCATGTCAAACAACTGGTCTTCTCCCAGTTTCTGGTTAATTTTCTTGTTGGTATGCAGCCAGTCCACGTATTCCAGTACCGGTTGCCGCTTCACCGTTCCGTTATTGGTAATCGGCACCCAGCAGGTCTTGTTCAGGAGTTTTTGGTCCAGTCGCGTATAGTTGGAAAGGATTGCAAGGTTATGTTCGGTTTTCCCCTCATTGTATTGCTGCACTCCTTTAAGGTACGCGACCATGAACCGCCTGCCAAGTTCAGGATCCTTGTCAAGGAACGCGGGACCGTAATAGAGGGGGTTTGGCATGTAGGGAGAGTACTCATTGGCCGAGACCAGGAGAACTGCTGTACCATTGTCCAGCGCCTGGGTTATATAGGGTTCTACAAGAACCGCGGCATCAACCGCTCCATTTTTCAGGGCAATGATACCCGAGGGATAGTCCAGGGGCACCGTCTCAATATCGTCTTTTGTCAGGTTACCCAAGGCCAGGGCAAGGAAAATGCTGTAGTCCTGGTCCGAACTCGCCATAACCTTCCGTCCCTTCAGGTCAGATACATCCCGGACCTTTCCGTTTTCAGAAAGATCCCGCCGCACCACCATGCCGTTTGCGACACAGGCCCCCGGTACCGAGCTTCCCTTATCGGCAACAATGCGGATATGGCCGTCCTTTGCAATGGCATTGAACAACCCGGGACTTAACGCCCCGCCGGATACGGCGATGTCACCATTGACCAGGGCCGGAAGGGTGGCAGCACCGCTCTGGAACTTTTCGAATTCCACATTGATTCCCTGCTCAGCAAAGTAGCCTTCGTCTTTGGCAATAAAGAGCGGTGCGTTTGAAATGAGCGGGAGGTAGGCTACCTTCACCGTTGTCATTTCAGGTTCTTTTACCTGGGGCTGGGATACGCATGCTGCACCCAGAATCCCCGATACAAGTACGACAAGTATGAAAAAATGCACGGGTTTCATGAAAACTCACTCACATCTTGGCCAATTCAACACTAATACTCTCTGATTTTGAAATTTAAAGACTGGCAAGGCGCTGCTGCATTGCAATTCGTGAAAAAATCATGTCCCTGACACTTCATGTGGTTGCCTGTTGATAAAGAAATTTTGCGAAGCACACAGGGAATC
>JALOPT010000217.1 GCA_025453715.1 Methanoregulaceae archaeon
AAAACAAAAAAAATTCAGCTGGGAAGAACGGCTTACCTATCCCCCAATCAACACAGCGCAGGGGTAAAGATTGCCAGCAGCAGGAGGTCTTGATCTCCGGCGCTTACGATATGATGAATACCCGGGGGTGTGACGAATGTCTGGCCGGGCTCGATTGTTACCTCCTTGTCCCCGATGACAAAAATACCATCCCCGCTGATGATCAGGTTCCATTCCCACTGGGTTGTATGGTCATGGTCCTTGACTTCGAAGTCCTTGTTGACCTTTACCAGGTGATAACTGAATTTTCCCCCGGTCGCCTTTCCGGTCACGAGGTCTTTTAGGAAGACTCCCTCCCATTTCGGGTGCGGCTTCCAGGGTATTTCAGCCGCATCGTTTTCGAAATCCGGAAAAAGAACTGCACCCTGTTCAAAAATATCCCTGATGTGCTTTGGCTCCATAGTTATTCTCACTCCCTTCCACCTTAAAAAATGGCAGGAGCAGACTCCGGCTGATCAGGGCAATCCCCTGTATGAAAAACCTGGTTGGTACCGGTGATAACGGGCCAGCTCTCCGGAACGCTCAAGGAATGGTCAATATTTTTGGATTGACAATACATCTTCAATCGTGTCCTGCATATAGGTATATGAATCATATACGCCCTGGTTGTAAAATTCCGGTGCCAGTTCTTCTATTATGAAGTCCAATATCAGGCCTGTTGCTAAATCCCCCATTTCCTCTTCCCGTTCTTTTAAAAAGTAATTCTTTATTGCAGAGGACATTTCGTCCCGTTTCTCTTTCGTTACCTTGATCGTATCGCTGCGCTTCATGCAAATTCATCCCCGTTTTTCATTGTATGCCTGATTATTGGTGTGTATTAATTATCAATTCAGATCCCCGGCTGTAAGTGATTTTTTTCACCCGGGGTGTGTACTCCCTTCCGCATAACTCCCCGGTCCCGGCATGCCGGACCAAATGGCAGGAGAATAATTGCATAAGGATGGTATGGTTACCCGCCAGGTATGCAACCTCCTTCCCGGTGTGAAATGCTCGGACGAGGCTGATTTCCCGGGATGGGGTTCATCAAAAGAATGTTCAGAGATAACCTTTATAAGCGGTGGTCTTCCAATGATCGCCTGAGCGGACGAGGGGAGCAATAACCGGATCCGGGGCCTTATATTGCAGAACGAGTTAATAGTCGGAAAAAATGGAGAACAAGTGATTAGGGCACTCTATGTTGATGACGATAATATCCTCCTCAAAATTTTCCGTATGTATATGGAGCGTGAAGGAGGATATTCAATAGATACTGCCGAATCTGCAGAAGAGGGCCTGGCCTTGTTTTTAAAAAATAAGCCTGATATTATTATTTCAGACTACCAGATGCCCGGGATGGACGGGATTGCATTCCTCAAGGAGTTTCGCAGCCAGGACCCCGAAACACCATTTATTCTTTTTACTGGTAAAGGCCGGGAAGAGATCGTCATTGCAGCCATTGAGAACGGCGCAGACTTTTACCTCCAGAAAGGGAGTGACTACCCGTCGCAGTTTGCCGAGCTTGACCAGAAAATCAGGCATGCAATCGGGAGACGGAAAGCAGAGCGGTCACTCCGGGAGAGCGAGGAGAAGTTCCGGGCCCTCATCCAGAACTCATTTGATATTGTCCATATCCTTGACGGTGAGGGAAAGATAGTATTTGAGACCAGCTCCACGGAGCGGGTTCTCGGCTACCCGCCGGGGTTTATGCCTGGTAAGACGGTATTTGATTTTATCCATCCCGATGACAGGGCCCGGGTCAGGGAAGACCTGGGGGAAGTCATCGGGAATACCAACCCCAATATACCGACGGAGTTCCGGGTCCAAAAAGCGGACGGGGACTATATCTGGGTTGAATCTGTTGGCAAAAATTGCTTTGACGTCCCGGGCATTCATGGACTCGTGATTAATACGAGGCCCATTGGCGATCGTAAAAAATCTGAGCTGCTACTCCGGTCCCAGCTCAACCTGAGCCGTGCCATCATGGCTGCAAGAGACGTAACGACTGTTCTCGATACCTG
This sequence comes from Methanoregulaceae archaeon, assembly GCA_025453715.1. Taxonomy (GTDB): domain Archaea; phylum Halobacteriota; class Methanomicrobia; order Methanomicrobiales; family Methanospirillaceae; genus CAIKOD01. The sequence continues at coordinate 2,037 of JALOPT010000217.1, forward strand.
TCTCTGTGCAGCAATGGAGATCTCGGGGCTCGATTCCGGTGGCATTTACCTTTTTGATCCGGTAACGGGATCTGCCGATCTTGTACTCAGCAAAAACCTTGGGGATACGTTTGTTGCAGCGGTCGCTCACTACCCGGCGGATGCACCCAATATGAAGACGGTGCTGGCTGGAAACCCGTTCTATCTGTCGATAGGGCTGAACGGAATAGTCCCCGGGGATATCCGGGATAATGAAGGGATCAGGGCACTTGCGGTAATTCCGATCCGGGATGAAAAAAATGTTATAGGTTGCATGAACGTGGGATCTCACCAGTTTAACGAAATCCCTGCGGATGCCCGGATCGCACTGGAGACCATTTCAGGCCAGATAGGAAATGCCATCGTCAGGGTCCGGGCTGAACAGGCACTCCTTGACAATCAGCTCTAACTGCCGGAATGGTCCTGTCCTGTCCCGCCAGACGGGTCAGGCAACCGGAATGTAAATCTCCGTGATGATATCTTCGGGTTGTACTTCACGCGGATCATTCGGGTACACTTCGCGGACAGAGACCCGGTAATGGTAAGCCCTTTCTCTGCGATCCAGGCAAAGACGTTAAGCTAGGTCGGTTCGCATTCTGCGTACGGCCCCTTGTGAACGGTTCGTACCATGTTCCCGCCCGGCAGCGTATATGCCCTGATATCCCCGGAGCCTTTTGGATTCCCTCCGACCGGCCATGCGACCTCAACGACAGCCTTGCCCTTTTCGGCTGCCTCTTTAACACATTCCGGCGAGGTCTCGTGGCAGATGAAAACAGGAGGACCGGCAATGGTAATCTTTTCCGATACAATATAGCCGATAACCTGCATCAGCAGCTCCGGGATCACCTGGTAACTGCCGGTCTTAGTTATTCCAAGGACCTTCTGTTCAGGGACCGTAACGAGTGTAATTTCATCCATTTCAAAACTCCGTATGTTCAGTCGCACTGGACTGGTTAAAACGTTGGGGATGTGTGGGGCGAAAGTGATTCTCAATCGTCTGGTAAGAGGTAGTACCAGGGAAAATATCCTGAATCTCCCACATTCACCCCGTCCACGCCACACCCTTATCCCTGATCGCTTCTAACCCTGCAGCATGGACCCGGTTATTGTACAGATCAGGAGTGAACTGCAGGGAAATGCAGACCCGGAAATCCAGAAGACCTCGCTCCGGTTTTTCAGGGAGGATATCACGTGTTACGGGATAAAGACCGCCACCGTGATGGCGATTGCAAAAAAGTACTGGAAAGAGGTGAAAGGACGGCCTAAAGCTGAAATTTTCGGTCTTTGCGAGGAGTTGTACAAATCAGGCTACCTGGAGGAGTCGTTTATCGTCTCGAACTGGGCACATGCCCTGTCCGGGCGGTACGAACCGGAGGACTTTCTCATATTCCGGCGTTGGATCGATGCCTATATTTCCAACTGGGCATCCTGTGACGGTTTCTGCAACCATACCATGGGCGATTTTATCGAACAATACCCGGAATACGTGAATGAACTGAAAACCTGGACCCGTTCCGGTAACCGCTGGATGCGGCGGGCTGCAGCCGTCTCGCTGATAGTCCCGGCGAAACACGGGAAATTCCTTGATGAGGCAATCGGGATTGCCGGCCTGCTGCTGACCGACAAGGATGACCTCGTGCAGAAAGGGTACGGGTGGCTGCTCAAGGAAGCGAGCCGGAAGCACCAGGCCGTGGTATTCGATTACGTAATGAAAAACCGGAAGGTCATGCCAAGGACGGCACTCCGGTACGCCATCGAACTGATGCCGAAAGAAATGAAAACAGAAGCTATGAAGAAGGACTGGTAATGAAGGTGCGGTCCAGCCGGTATTTTCATATTGCGGCCGTGTAAATATGAGTGAAATGGGCAGCGAACGATATCCGGATTCAGTCGGCATGTGTGGGGTGGACTGTGCCCTTGCTCCCTGTTACCGGACCGGTACCTGCCTGGGCTGCCGTTCAGGTAACCATGACCAGAAACGGATATCCAAGTGGAAATGCAGGATCCGGATATGTGTCCTGTCGAAAAACCTCGGACACTGCGGTGAATGTGACGAGTTTCCATGTAAAATCCGCAGGAGACTCGATAAAAATTACCGGGAGAAATACGGAATTGACCTGCTGGCGAATACCCGGGCCCTTGCTGATCTCGGGCCGGTCAGGTGGTGTCTTTGCCAGCAGTCTGAAAACAGGTGCCGTGACTGTGGAGGGACTGTTGACCCCTACAAACACACCTGTTACGAGTGCGGGAAACTATTGGGATGATTGAATACCAGGACCTGGGGAATTCGGCATGAAACAGGCATTACTGGT
>JALOPT010000218.1 GCA_025453715.1 Methanoregulaceae archaeon
CTTGTAAAAAACCATATTGCATTTTGACATTGGCGGTATTGAGTGCATTTAAACCAACTGCCCCATTGGCAAATGAGTATTGCTGGGAGAGATACATTCCAACGGCCGTTAACACCGCGCCAATAAAGTTACCCAAATACACAACCCCCCAGTTGCGCAGTACCTGTCTGGTGGTCACCTTGCGGTCCATCCAGGCCATCACAATCAAATTATTCCCTGTAAAAAGTTCTGCACCAGCGCCAACCACCCCGCATCCGCTTTTCACGTTTTCTCCATCTTTGTAAATCACGTATCCGTACGTTGCAACGCCACCGGGGTTTTTTGGCCTGCATAATCCGTCAAAATATATCGTGATCATATCTTTTTGCACCACTTCATCAGCAACGAAACAATGGAGATAAGGGGAGTTAAAGACACCTCATCATTTCCCGATGTATGGGTGTAGCTGGGTCAGGAGGGAAGGATGACCCGTTTTGGAATCGGGAATTTTCCCGGAACGTCAGGCTGGACATGCATTTTCTTCCAGTACATTCTCCGTCGGAGACTTTTCATCCTACGTGGTTTTGGGCACCCCACATAGCACTAATTCGTGAAAAAGCGACACTATTCTTTTGGGAATACTTCATTCTGGTGCTCATTTGGCGTATCCGGAACTGAATCGACGCAGAAAATCACCGCTAACAGCACCTATCGGGAGGCGAATCGCACAGGGGCTGGGGGGATAGCACGGTCAAGGGGACAAGAACACCAGTATTGGGGCAAAGATTGGAATATCCTTCGTCGCTGACAGACGTAAATATTGCTTTTTCTTCAGGACCCCACACTTTCTACCGCAAGATTCCTAAAAATGAGAATAATCATCCAGTCCGTACCCATCCCTCATCGAGCAGTGGCTGCATCTCACTCGCGTTCACGGCGAGCCCGAACCGGTAGGTCTCCGGGCAGACATCACAGGCCTGGCATGACACCGTGCCGAGCTGGATCTTCTTTGCATTCCTTACATCGATGCTGTACACGGATGCGTAGTAGTGTTTTATTATTTCCTCATCGGTCGGCGCCCGTATGTATACCCTCCCGGAGTTCTCTTCCCAGATCTGCCATGGCGTCTTCTCGCACATCTTCGGCTGGTACGAGAGGGATTGTTCAGAGCCGATCATGAACTGGCCCGTCTCGTCCCATACCCCATCGATGATCGCTGAATCTACGTTCCCGTCAATGACCGTGATCGTTATCGTATGGTTCGTGATCACCATGGCAGTCACCTTTCCTGACCGATCGCCGTACCCTGCATGGCTGCTCGTGAAATTGTACGTGAGTACATGCCTGACGGGGAATGACTCCTGCTGGACGTAATTGACTAATACGAGGCCTGAGCCGTCATACGTGTAGATCGGCGCTTCCCGGATCCAGGACTCTGCGAGCGCTTTTATCTGGCTCTCGTCAAGCGACTTCGTATATTCAACAGTCTCCTGGAGCTTCTCCCGTATTGCTATAAGGCCGGATGGCAGGTAATTGTTGATATTGTAGGTCGTTACGGTCTTTGTCTTCCCGTTTGCCGTGAACGTTATATCCGTGAAGCCAGCGTCGGTTACGTAGTTCCGGGCTTCGTCATACCGGTCTCCGTAGGAGGCGAAGTTGTTGTCTATAAACACCTTCACGATACTGTTGAACTGCTCCGGGGTCAGGTTCTTTTCGAAGTGCTCGGTGATATTACCGTCCGCCGCGGTGATGGTGAATGTCGACGTTTCCTTGGTGACCACCAGTTCCTGAAGGGCGTACGTCGGCATGACGAATCCACCGTAGAACTTGTACTTGATCACGATGTTGCCGGAATCGGGTTCCTGTACCTGCATGCATGCAACGATCAACACCACCACTATGAGCAGAAATACAAATATTCCTGGTATTCCAGTTTTTTTCATGTTTTTCACACCCCTCGATAATCTGGTATTTTCGGTATGTATCGTAATGCGGGGGTATTCATAAATCTTCTTTTGGAAATCACCAGGACCAGGCAGGATTTAATTAATTATAAGTAAATGGGATCATTGTGCCACTCAAGGCAATTGTTGATGGAGCAACAATTATCGGCCCAGACCTTTCCGATGAAGAATGGACAAGACTGAAATCCCGGCATAAAAAGGGACTCCCTGTTAGGATGAGTTGTTGTGGAAACCCAGGACATTTAAGGATTTCAAAAAAGGGAACCCGGCATTTCTACCATGCAATTGCTACCGGATGTAATTATGAACAGGAGTCTAAAGAGCACCTGGAAATCAAATACCAGATATACCGGATCTGTAAATCCGAACAATGGGAGACGTACGTTGAATTTCCGGCACCGGACCGGACATGGATCTCGGATGTATACGCAATCAAGGATGGCAGGAAAATTGTTTTTGAGATACAAATCAGTAAAATTTCTTTCCATGACCTGGAAGAGAGAGACAGGAAATACCGGAACGAAGGAATTGAATCATACTGGTTACTGGATAATTTTTTAGAGAGAACAAGGGATTTTGAATCCTGGTATCATTCTCATCTTTTTGGACAATTCACAATTTGATACTGGTCCTGAAAATCATATTTTCATATCAAAGGGTATCCGAAGTGTTGGACTGAATGCACAGAACCAGACGCTGTTCACGACCAATAACAAAAAAATCCCGCTGGCGGTCTGGGTCAGGGAAGTCCTGAAGGGAAATTATCAGAACTATCTCAAAGAAACGTCCGAGGCCTGTCAGCATAAGCGCCAGTTAAAAAATCTGGCAGCCCCCCTGCTTATCCGGTTCAGGCAATTGTATCACACTATCGTCCGCGATGAAACGTACAGGAACAAGGTTGATAGCTATTTTCGAATCTATAAAAATGGCAAAACAGTACGAAAAGAGAAAGCATTGCAAAAAAAGTTTGATGAACTCTATTCCGAAATTGACTGGCTGGGAAAGGAATATCATTCTTGTATTGCTGAAAGTTATGGCTTGTTCATGTGGAAAAAAATTCCGGAGTATGATAAACCAAGACTCGTGTTCAGGCTCGAATCGGCATCAAAAATCAGGAAATTAGAAGAATGCGTAAAGATGTTCAATCAATGGGAAGCGTCTTTTATCATTGCGTTCAGCAATCTGGAGCTGCTGATAAAAAACGATTTGAAAAATAAGGTTTGAATATCAACTTAAATTCACTCGGGCAAGGGGGATGTACTATACGCCAAGTCCTCGCGTGATGCCATTCATCGCTTAAATGATGTTCGTCGTCTTACCGCCCATACCGCGCCCATGATTCACATGAGCTGATGTCCTTGACGCGGAAGGTGTTGTTGACGGACGGGCTCAGGTGATTGGGGTGGGGGAACCGTTTCTTATACGATGACGAGAAAGAAAGGGTACCCAAATCTTTAATACCTTGAACTCAATTCTCACAGTGGTGTGATCTTTATGGCAGTACGTGAAAAAACAGTCATTAAATTCCCGAGCGTAACCGACCAGGCCTACAAGGAATCCCGGCGTCACCTTAAAGTGGCTGACATCATGAGCCGCAAGGTCATCACGACAACTCCCGAGACCACGATGATGCAGGCAGCAAGGACCATGGGTGAAAAGCACATCGGGAGCCTTATTGTCATGAAATACAAAACTCCCGTCGCTATTGTAACGGAGAGGGACCTGCTCTCAAGGGTCCTTGCAACCGGCATGGACATGAGAAAGACCCTGGTCGGGGATATCATGTCGTACCCGCTCATCAAGATATGCCCGACCTTCGAGATCCGGGAAGCGGCCCGGACCATGATCAACAAGAAAGGGAGGCTGGGGGTCTTTGTATGCGGCAAGCTTGCCGGGATTATCACAGCTTCCGACCTGATCCGTAGTATGCCCGAGGCCCCGGAGACCTCGATGGTTGTCGATGAATTCATGACACGGGAGATCGTCAGCGTCAATGAAGATGAGACCGTTCTTGCCGCAGCCGGAATTATGGGACAGCAGCGGGTTGGCAGCGTGATCGTTACCAGTGGCGAAAGGCCGCTCGGGATATTTACCGAACGGGACCTTCTCTCGACATTCCTTGCCCGTTCACAAGCGCTGGATGTTCCGATTGGTGAAGCCTGTTCCGGGCTCATGACATCAGCTCCCACCGGTATCAGCATCCATGAAGCCGCACGGATCATGGCAGCAAAACATATCCGGCGGCTTCCCCTTATGAAAAAGAAGCAGATTGCAGGAATAATCACTGCACGGGACCTGGTAGAAGCATATGCAAAATAGGTGGCGCTCTGCCAGGAGTGATCAAATCCTATTCCCTGTTATGTAATTTTTTCCCCTGAAAGAGTATGAAGTGCTCATGTAAAATCTGAGCACTTCTTGTTGTTCTCTTCAGTGCACTGTTCACTGCCGGTTGCAGCGTCAGGTCATCTCCCCCTTTCGGAAGAAAAGTCTGCGGAAAATACTCGGAAATACCCGTTTTCATTTCGTCCGGTTAAGAAGCCCGGGAGTTTTTGATGACAGGTACTGCTGCACGTGTTTGTAATATTCCGGAGACTCCCGGCCAAATACCTTCCGCAGGTGTTTTTCATATGCATGACC
>JALOPT010000219.1 GCA_025453715.1 Methanoregulaceae archaeon
TGGATCATCAGTATAATCGATGCGAAAGAGGCAATTAAAAGGTACAGTCCAACGGTAACGGTTATTTGAGGCGCATCAGGTTGTACTTCGACATACGGAATGGCCATTGCACCAATCACGCAATAAGTGAAGGTAGCGACAAATATACCCAGGACGAGCTGGGTCGTGCGATCGCCGAGAAATATGCGCAACAGGCGTGAGCCATACTGGGCGGCTACGGTTGAAAGAGGCAGGGTGAGGAGTGTGAAGACAACCCCGGCGGTCGTCAGCACAACTGTGGCCATGCTGAACAAATAGCCACGTGATTCGTTCACGCTCCCTGAAATGATGAAACTGCTGTTATTCAGGACTTCATTTGGGACCTGACCATCCACCCAGAACATTAACCACGCCAGCAATACCGCACCAAGTGCCATGACTCCCGGAATAAACAGGAAGTTTACCGTTATCCTGTCCCATGTCTGACGGCCTGCAATCCTGCGCTTCAATCGAATGATCATGCAATCTCACCCCCGTTTAGATACTTAAATAGTCCAGTTAAGATTGATTACGGCCTTTGATAAATTGGTATGGATTCGTTATCCAGCCTGAGGAGGACTCGTTGGGGCAGTCCCTGTCCAAAGAACGGCAGGTAATACCCTGTGCTCTCTTTTTTGAGGGACCTTCCGGACTCCTGCAGCCAGGATAGAATTATATTGTAGCAATCCAATTGCAAAATGGTCAAAATGAGGGAACAAACATGAACAAGATTTGGTGGATAGTATTACTCGTGCTCCTCGGGATAGTGATTATCGGTGGTGCATATCTGCGGCTGGAATTCTGGAGCGGGCTTTTTTAAGATCTGTGGCCCTAGCCGTATTCTCAACCCTGTATTCGATTTTTTAAAAAGAAAAATTTTTCCTGAGATCTCCATCTTACGGGTTTATCGATTTAAACGCGACAATCTCATCATATGTCTTGACTTTTCCTACCGTCGGAGCAGTCACCCATATCTCCACCCTGTTCTGATAGGTACTTGAGGGGAATGTTACGTTTTGTCCGACATAGAACGGTGGCAGCATATAACTCTGCTGTGATGTCCCGTCCGGTTTTGTGAAGGTCACGTCAACACGGGAATCAAAGTTCATACCATTTCCTCCCCTTATACCAACTCCCATGTAGGGGTTTGCGGTATTACCATTACCCTGTACCGTAAACTCAAGCTGGTAATTAGGCGGCAGCGTTTGTGTTGGTTCCGGAGTCCCCATCCCGACCTGTGGAGCGGTTGCTGCCGGTGCGGTTGTCTGGGGAGCTACCGGGGTTGTCACTGGACTTGCAGTCGGAACTGTCGTTGCCGGAGGCGTTGCATTCTGGGTACACCCTGCTGTTACTACGAAGGCAACCGCGAGTACCAGGCATACTATCAGTACTGAAAATTTCATACCCTGTATCGTGGTGACCTTGCCTATAATACTATCGTCCCCTGCGTTTTTGTTAAAAAAACCTGATCAAGAAATCATCTGTTAAGGGGGCCATTGATGGTGCCCGATTAATATTCTCGCGGTTGTTACCCCATGATAATAAGAATGATGGTTACGAATTCAGACGGTCATCCAGGAAATAAATCAACCTGGTAACAGCCCGGGAATCAGCCAGGGTTGAGGTTCTGAATAACATTTTGTTTTTCTGTTGATCGGATAATTTCAGGATTGCCGGGAACAAAAAAGGGGGTGGTTATTGAAAGCAGGCATGGGGACGGTATCCCGTTCCGGCCTGGTTCTCACTATGGTATTATTCAGGAGGTTTAACGGCCTCACTCTTGCGGATCTGTTTGCCAAATAAGATCAGCATGATCATACCGATTACCCCGGTTACCATTACCATAACAAGTATCGAATGGTCGGTGAATCCAAGAACTGCGATTACCCCGGCAATAGCAAGATTTCTCTGTGCTGTTCCGAATGCGAGGACTTTTTTCATCCCGGGACTGCCTCCGAACAGCCAGCCGATACCGAAGGCCAGAAGAAGAAGGATTATCGCTGCGAACAACCCCTTCGTGCCGATTATTTGCTGCAATTCGTCGAAATAAACCCAGAAGACTGCCCCGAAACTGACAATAATGGCGGCATAGGATATTTTCGATAACCAGGGGCCGAACTTTACCGCGGCTTGTTCCTTCTTTGACCGTACCATGAGGCCGGCTGCAAGGGGGACAACCAGGAGCAGGAGCAGGACGAGGATGATGACCGGGAGATTCAAGTTCCCGGCGGGAACGAGTGCGTAGAGGATGAAGGGGATATAGACGACACTCAGGACTGTCAGGAACAGGGCGATTACACCCGCTATGGAATAATTATCCCCGCCCACCTGAATGATCCGGGGAAGGAACGGTACACCCGCAGCGGCAGCCATGATGATAAGGCCAACAGCGATCCCAGTCGGAAGACTGAGAGATGTTGCCAGGAGGTATGCCACAAGCGGTAGCACGATAAAGTTGATGACCAGGACGAGGATTACAAGCTTTTTGTCAGTCAGCGGGCCGGGGAGAACT
>JALOPT010000055.1 GCA_025453715.1 Methanoregulaceae archaeon
TTAATAATCAACCGTGAGCTTTATAAAGTCAAATTTGACCTTGATGTGGAAAGCGATGCAGAAGAAATCGCCTACCAGATTGGAGTAATTACCCGGGAAGGGGCCCGCCGCGTGATCGATTACTCCTTTGATCTTGCCGAGAGACGAAAGAAAAAATTAACTTCAGTTGACAAGGCAAACGTGTTGTCAGATATCTACGGCCTCTGGCGGGATGTATTCCTTGATCGGGCATCCAAACACCCCGGTGTCACAACTGAATTTAATTTTGTTGATGCAATTACGATGTGGTTTGTTAAGAACCCTGAATGGTTTGATGTTGTCGTCACCCCTAACATGTTTGGCGATATCATCACCGATCTCGGTGCAATGATACAGGGAGGTCTTGGTCTTGCACCGGGAGGTAATATCAATCCTGAAGGGACTTCGATGTTTGAACCGATTCACGGGTCTGCTCCAAAGTACAAGGGGTTAGGGGTTGCGAACCCGATGGCTACTATCTGGGCGGGCTCAATGCTCCTCGATCATATAGGAGAGAGAGATGCTGCAGGGGCAATTGTAAAAGCCATAGAAAAATGCATTCTTGCCGGAAATGTTACAAAAGATATGGGGGGGCAGTTGGGAACCGCCGGGGTTGGGGATGCAATTGCAGAAATTATTTTAAAGACCTGAATTTCCAGTACAATTTTTTTTACCGTCCAATCGGGTATTTCCAGATTTACGTGGCATGCACCGGAATTGTCTGCTGGCCCTGTGCAATTTTTCTTCCCCTGATATCCCAAACAGAGGTGGGCTCCGGTATCTCTCCTACTGATGCATATACACCCCGCCTTGAAAGAGCCGATACCAGTGAATCAAGAGCGACCGTATATCTTCCACCTTCGACAAGTTCAATGTTTAATGCCTTTCCGGAGCGCGAGACCCGGGCAAGTCCTGCGATTCCACCCAGGTATTGTTGCCAGTTCTGGAACACCCGTTCAACCCGTGCAGGCTGGTGTCCATACAGGGCCTCTTTCAATTCATCAAGCCTTATCGCGTATTTTATCCCGTGAATATTCAAATCAGCAATCTGTTTTGGCATCCCTTCATCATCAAGCGCTGCGTATCCATTCTGCTGAACATATCCCGCTTTTGAAATTATGGTCATTTCATCTGCCAGATATCCACTCTTAAAATTGCGGTATATAAAGTCTCGATATGCGCGGGGTGAAAGTAATAGAAACCAGAAACCAAAGGAAAACCGGTAAGCAGGGTTAACCTGACATCAGACTATTTTCCTGATTGCTGGCGATCCATACAGGCATTGAGGACATCCTCCATGAATGAAAGTTCCCCTTCTGTACCTGCGAGTGGTTTGGATGAAAGACGGAACTCCCCACGAATCGGGGGGGTCAGCCCTACAAATGCGGCATCTCCGGCAACCGATCGCTCAAAGGTGGACCCGAGGACCAGGTCAGGTTGATGGTTACGGATTGCTGATTCGATTACTGCAAGGGAAGTAACTTTTTCATTATTCATACATGATCTGGCAGGATCATTTCTTGACCCGCAAAACAAAATATCCGCATCAAGGTAGTGTTTTAAGGTTGCTGCTGCAAATCCGGAATATGAACAGGTCGAGAAAATTGTTACCGCAGGTGGGTTAAACCGTTTCAGGTACTTATCCGCAGCTTTTGTTATCCGTTCTTCAACAGCGAGGAGCTCGATTTCAATTCTGCTGGTATCCGTATTACAAAATGTTTCAGCCAGCACAGTCACCGTTTTTCGTATAGAATTCAGTCCCAGGAGAGAGCCCAGCTGGTGCCCATATCCTGTACAGAGGTCCGGGTTTACGGTGATTGAAAAATCCGCTGTCCTAGCGAGTGACTGGTATGAGTCATGGCAGAATATTGTACCGACCGGAATACCCATAAGCTGAAGCAGACGTTCTGCTTCACGCTGGTTACCCCGGGCAAACGGATCGATAAGATTTATACCTTCAATATTAACCCCTTCTGCATTTTTCTCCATGCAAACCGGCAGGTCCTTTACAGCAGCGAGGTACCCCGATTCAAAGTCACCAGTATATCCGGGACTATCGACAAAGATGATATTAAACTCTGAGAGAATGTCCCGGATATCCTCACCAAGAATAGAGGGGACACATGAATTGACCACTGCGACCTTTTTATAGTCCGGTGAAAGTTCATGAACTAACCCGATAAGACGTTCGCTTGACCCGAAGATCACTTCCTGCTCGACCAGGAATGTACTGTGGAGATCATTATGCAACAATGTTGCCGGGTAAAAATAACAACCACTCGAACCATGAATTATAACGGCTATCCCAGAAAACCCTGATAGTGCCGTAACCGCCCCGGTAAGTGCACATGGCCAGACCGGATTTAAACAGCCCTGCAAGCCAGTGCCCTCCTCCACAGGTGCAGCATCCTTTTCATACCACCCGTACCAACCGGAAAAGGATATGGTACCGGTAACACGGTCCCGTCGTGTGATTCTAATATCCCGATTGCATGAAAAATCTCTTTTACAAGCGGGTATTCCGGCCCCCCTGCCGGAATTTTCAATTTAACACGGGAGCCCCGGAGATCTGAAAACTCCTCAAGTACCTCTTTCTGGTATTTTTTTTCTATTCCGAGAGCCTTTTCCGGCTTGGAGCCTGATAAGGTAGCGACATCCCTGATAAAAGATATTGTCCCGCTGATACCAAGTGGAAATGAATTGACAAACGGTGTACTAAATGCATCCTGCAGGTGAGAGCCGACAGCGGATAATGCAGGTTCTCTCAAAATATTTACCGATGCAAAAGGGAGGCGGTCTATATCGGAGCGGGTGATATCGTGGGCAAAACGTAGATTGATGGTAAGGTCAAGAAGGGAGACCAGGCGCTTAATCTCTACAAAGTTTTCATGCACCTCGTATTCGAGGTTTTTTTCTCCTATGAGGTTAACGGAACCGGAACTTTCCGGATTATATTCCCGGGACCGAATAACGGGATATGCAAGATTAGAGACTGCGATCAGGGCACGGCAAAAACCCATTTCAAAATCTCCTCCTAAAAAGCCCCCTGTAGGGACCAGGCATACAGGTACTCCTGCATTCTGGGTTACGGCAAGTACATCATCGCCGATTGTCTCGGTGATACATGTAGAGAGAACAAAAATAATTCCGGGATCCCCGGATGCTGCTTCAATGATCACCTTCATGAGCGCTTCCTCCCCCCCGAATATCACATCATGTTCTGACATGCCCGATGAGATCACACTCGGGATGACCATGCAGTCGTTGTCGAGGATTGTCGCATGAAGAAGTGAAAAATTGTGATGTGCACAACCCGGGGGACCATGAATTATCGTAACGGAGTCCTTGATCCCCGTAGTGACAGCAAGCGCCCCTGTCAGGGTGCAGCCACCGGTTCTAGATGTACTCAAAGGCAAGGGATTCAAGATCATCGGTATCCAGCGGGTTAGGAATTGTAAATTGTTCATTGGTCGCAACAATCCCTGCCAATGACCGGTATACCTCTGCCTGGGGAGAACCTGGCGCATATTCGATCACCGTTTTTTTATGAAGTTCGGCAAGCTGGACAGTCCTGTCACGGGGGATGAAATGGATGAGGCGACTGTTGATCCTTCGGGAAAATTCGAGTACGAGTTCCTCTTCTTTTTCCAGGTTCTTTGAATTGCAAATGACACCTGCAAGACGGCACCGGTTCTTCGCCCTCAGGGACAGCCGTTTGATAGCCTTGCAGATATTATTTGCCGCGTATAGTGACATCAGTTCCCCTGATGTAACAAGATAAACTTCCTGCGCATAACCTTCACGCATCGGCATGGCAAACCCACCGCATACCACGTCTCCCAGCACATCGTAAACAATAATATCACCTTTCAATGCCCCCAGGCGTTCCAGGATCTGGAAGGTAGCAATAATCCCCCGTCCGGCACATCCGACACCAGGCTCCGGTCCCCCGGCTTCAACACACCGGACCCCCTTGTATCCAGTGAACATGATATCTTCCAGCCTGACATCTGCATCACCCTCTGCCCTGACATAGTCCATTACTGTTGGGATGAACCGGCCCTGCATCAGCATCCGTGTACTGTCACGCTTTGGGTCACACCCAATCTGGAGAATATCGAGACCCTTCTCTGCGAGCGCTGCAGACAGATTAGCCGATGTGGTGGACTTGCCGATCCCACCCTTTCCGTACAGGGCGATCTGCTTCATTGGTCTAACAGGTTGGACTGTGAGGTTATTCAATTTTCTGATGTTAAAGTAAAAAGAATTGATTTCCAGTGAAACCCAATCTGAAGAATTGGAGAAAATAAAAAAATAGTGAACTATTCCAGAGATATTAGAATAATTTCTCCTGCAAATCAAGCAGGTAACAGCCCAATATCTTTGTGTTTTTGAGCAATTTCATCTGCAAGACGGTCGAGATCCTTTATACATGCTTCTCCTGGGAGCCCCCTGACGAGCACCGGTTCGAGCAGATCTGGCTTGAGGTGGGTCATCATGGATTTCAACACATCAATCGTCTTACCACCCCATCCATAAGAACCTACTACCGAAGCAAATTTCACCTTGGGGTGGAGCATATTCGCGAGGTAGGTCGCATAAATAATCTGCGGGTGCGGGCCGAAAAGGACGGTAGGGGTTGCAATAATGATCGTTGCAGCATCCACCAGTGACATTGCTAGAATGCCCGTGTCGGTAACCGTCATATCAAAGGGTTTTACCGTAATACCTCGTTCTATTAATGCACGGGTCAGGTGTTCTACCATCTTCCGCGTACTGCCATGCATCGATACGTAGGGGATCACTACTTCATTTTTTACCGAGTCGGATATCCAGTCATGGTATGCATTGAGAATAAATTCAGGGTTATTATAAACCGGACCATGGCTCGGTGCTATAATTTCAATGGCGAGCTCTCCAATTTTTTCCATGTGACCCTTGATGCTGGACCGGAATGGCATCATGATTTCTGCATAATACCGCTTTGCTGCAATGTAGCTGATTTTTTCATCGTTTATGAACAGGTCACTGCACGCATAATGCGTCCCGAAAAGGTCACATGAAAAAAGGACCCGGTCTTCCCTGAGGTACGTGAGCATTGTTTCAGGCCAGTGTACCCATGGCGCCACGATAAATTCGAGGGTCTTATTCCCAAGGGAGATAGTTTCACGGTCTTTTATCAGGATAAACCGATCTTCTTCAAGATCGAAATGGTGTAAGAGGAGATCTTTACACTTCTCATTCGTCACCACCCTGGACGACGGAAACAACTCGAGAACCATCGGAAGGGAACCGGCATGGTCCTGTTCAGCGTGATTAATTATTACATAGTCTATTGAGTCAATGCCAAGACGAACCAGGTCACTTACCAGGTCCAGCTCCTTAGTAGGATCGACCGTATCAATTAGTGCAGTCTTATGACTCCCCTTTATAATATAGGCATTATAACTTGTCCCGTCGGGAAGAGGAATAAGCGAGTCAAAAAGACGCCGGTCAAAATCGAGAGCGGCAATTGAGTAACAGTCCGGAATTAAAGTTCTGATAACCATTATTGCACTTTCCATTACATCATGGTAAACTTTTCTTTTGTTGACCCACAGACCTGACAATGCCAGCTTGCGGGTAGTGAAGTAAATGCTGTACCAGGCGGGATTCCTGTATCAGGATCTCCCTCTTGTGGGTCATAAACAAATCCGCACACCATACAAACATATTTTTCCATCATAATTTGTGTATCTCCAATCATTCGCTCAGGTGCGTCCTACAAGCATGCAGCTTTAGGTTATGATCAGGATAAAATAGTTTCCATTTTTTGGCATTTTCCCATAATACCTGAATATGGGGCCTGAATTTCTAATTTAATTTTATCTTTTATCGATTGATTACTGAAAAATTGTGAAATTTGGACAGACAGGGATATTACATAAACTGTTTTATAATCCGGAGCAGGGAGTAAAAACTTATTTTCCCGGGATTCCTGCCTTATAGCGGGTTATAGAAAGGTGCGACAGGTAATGTGGCCCTAAATAATCCTGTTACTATATATTGGTTAAAAAAAGAATGAAAAGAAATGAACACGGGGATTTAAATGAATAGCAACCATTGGTCAGTTTTAATCGCAATACTCGTATTATTGACGTCAGGGTGAGCAAACATATCAGGCACCTCTAAAAATACCCCAGAACTCACCAAAACAGCAGATCTTTATGAATCACTTTCAATGTTTGACGGGTACCTGGAAAAAAGCACGCAGGACTGGAATATTAACAGCTCGTTCTGTGGATCAGGTACCTGCAGGCAGCAGATCATCTCGGCTGATGGTGATACAATAGAAGTCACACTGACCAGGTACACTTCAGCTTCAGACGCAGAAACAGCCTTCAATTCTTTGAAAAAGGGACAGGGAGAACACTCAGTCAAAGAAGAAAAAATTGCAGATTCAGGATATGTGTAGTATATTGGAACAAGAAGGGAGAGTGGGTTTCTTTCCGGACAAATTATAGGTGTTGTTGATTACCAGCTGGCACAAGGGAATGCCAGCGGTAATTTGTCATCGAACCTCGCAACAACCCTTGCAAAAATTTTAACAACGTAATTTTTCATTACCTGTTACTCCTGTTTACGAAAAAATAATCTAAAATCAATACATTCGGGCTACCAACCATATTTTTCCATTTTACCTCCTGATGACTGAAGATCACTTATAAATTGTCTTGGATCTGACGCTACCTCATGACTGAGGAGACTGAGGCTGTCAGGACAGTAGCGGGCCTGATGGTCCTCTCGGCAAGGACGGCCCCGAAAGCCCGGGGAGTGGATGAAATTAAAACCAGGATCGTCAGGGGTATGGAGTTAACGCAGCTTGGAGACGAGATGGTCCGCTATGGTGATCGAAATAAGATCCAGTTTTTTATCAGGGACGGGAAATGTATGGCCATAAGTGATGCCTGTGTCCTCATCGGCATTCGGGGGGAAGTCCCTGTTGGTGTCAATTGCCAGGGATGCGGTTTTCCTACATGCCAGGATTCCCAGGAAGCGTGCACGCAGAAAAATTCTTACGGAGTCCCGTTTATTGGGCCTAACTGTATTATCCGGATCGCAGACCTTGGTATTGCCCTGGGATCAGCCGTAAAGACCGCCCAAGTGCACAATGTAGATAACAGGATCATGTATTCAGCGGGAGTTGCCGCACGGTCTCTCGGGTGGTTAAGTGATTGCACATCTGTATATGGCATTCCACTTAAGGGATCGGGAAAGAACATATTCTTTGACAGATAACCGCAAACAAAGGAGATTTTTAAGATGGCCATTATGAAGATACGCGGGGGAGACCTCGACCTCGTTGAATACGAATTTACA
The DNA here is from genome assembly GCA_025453715.1 of Methanoregulaceae archaeon. GTDB lineage: Archaea > Halobacteriota > Methanomicrobia > Methanomicrobiales > Methanospirillaceae > CAIKOD01. Next base: position 7,378 of record JALOPT010000055.1, read on the forward strand.
TCATTTTCTCCTGGGGAAAATATCAGGACCCTGGGACTTGAAGGGACGTATTCACTGGTACCGGTGGATGAAGTAATAACAGTGAACGCGCCTGCAAGGATTCATCTTACGGTACTTGATATGAACCGTTTCTCACCTGATCGCCCGGGAGGAGGCGGGATCGGTTTTGCAATCCAGGTATATTGTTCAGTTTCAGTCGAATGCACCCCTGCTGGCCTTGAAATAGAATACTCACGTGCGGCGTTAATCAGGCATTTTGTCAGTGTGTTCCGGAAGACAGTGGGATATAGTGGCGGGTTCCGTATCCGTGCCCGCGACCATGAGCATAAACATGTAGGACTCGGTTCAACCAGCACGGTCATGATCGCGCTTGCCAAAGCTCTCAACGTATCGGTCGGGTCCCCCCTCACCGATGACCAGTTGCGGAAACTTATTGGTTATAATTACGTCGAAGAAACAGCGGACGGGCGCATTGCATCCGGGTTTGAGACAGGAGTAGGTCCGGCAGTCAGTATCCATGGAGGAATGGCAGTTATGGGCGACGACCTTTCTTTAATCTACCATCACCCATTTGCAGATGGCAGTCATGTCTATATTGTCATTCCCCCGACTGAGATCTCCTCTGCAGGAGACCAGGAATTTAACCTCCTGATGAACAAGGCAAGAATGCTCGATTACCGGGACCGGGAGCTGAAAGCCTACATGATTATGATGGATATGATCCCGGCAATCGAATCCGGAAACCTTGAAAAAGTAGGTGATGTAATCTGGGAAATTGAGTTCAGGGGTTCAAAACGGGCTGAAGTTGAACACCATAGTTTCGCTATCTACCATTACATGAGCCAGCTCCGCGATGCGGGGTTTGAGTTTGTGGGTATGAGCTCGGTTGGTCCCGCAATTGCCATCATAACGAACAGGAGCGAGGACTTTGTAGAATCTGTATTAAAACCAATAGGACTGAAAATAGCAATCAGAACGAAGGTTGATAATAACGGGCTAAGTATTGTCCATCTACCCGTATAATCACCCATTTTTTCCGGAATTGTGTCAAACCGGGCAGTCGTTTCAGGATAATGCAGGGTTCTATCCGGATATTGGAAGTGTTTTTGCCTCACCGGTTCATTCGGGATTGCCTTCCCGCATTGCTTTGAGCAACCCAGCCGCAAATACAAGGATAGATACCACGGTCAGAATGATGAACAGGGTGACAAACAGGGAAAGGTTGTCCTTGATAAAAGGAATTGAACCAAGGTAATACCCTGCCATCGTTAATATTACAGACCACGCAATAGCCC
>JALOPT010000001.1 GCA_025453715.1 Methanoregulaceae archaeon
TGTCAGTCCCGACGCCGAACGTATACATTTCAATAGCCGTCTCTTTTGAAAAATTCAGGAGATAGTCCATCTGCCTGGAGAGGTCATAGATATCCTGCCGGTCAAACGGGGTGGAAAATGAGTTAATCAGTTGATCTTCCATCCGGTGACGCATGGCATCTACTTCTTCTTCAATCTGCACAAGGTGAACAGGGTATGTAAGGGGGTCGGAATTGAGCCAGATTACCAAGGTTTCTACACCTGTAAGGGTTTTATCTGCCTGTTCTGCAAGCATTCCCTCAAAGTTGTATTCCCTTGGAAAAATGGAATTAAAAATATTTTTTTTCACCTTCTTTTCAGGATTTACGGGATTTTCGTTCATAGTCGCTCAGACTCCGATGAATGGGGAAATAACCGAATATATAATGGCCGATGCGAGAGCTGTCAGTGGGATTGTTACCAGCATTTCAATGATGATATCCTTCCCCACCGACCATTTAACTTTTCGTGCATTATCTGCTGCACCTACCCCGAGTACCGAGGAGGTGATGACCTGTGTTGACGAGATAGGAGCACCGGCAACAGTTGATATCGCTATGGCTGCACCCGAAGAAAACTGGGAATCAAAGGAATGGATTGGTTCGATTTTAAACAGGCGGTTTCCGAGGGTATGCATGATCCGCCATCCCCCTCCAATGACTCCTGCGCTCATCAGTACGGCACAGACAACACGGCCCCAGAAGGGCACATCGAGTGTGGAAGATATACCTGCGGCATATAAGACCAGGGCAATGATGCCGAGCTGCTTCTGAGTATCATTTGCCCCGTTGAAAAAACCCATTCCTGCTGCAGCAATCCAGTTCAGGTGTACTATGCCGTTATTGATCTTCCGCTTTGCATTCCGGAGCATCAGCATGGTGGTCCTGTGTAATAAAAAACTGCCGACAAATCCGATAATTATTGAGATGATAAAAAATACAAGGATTTTTACAACCCCTTCAAGCTGGTGAGACGGCCCTGCCAGGGCACCGAGACCCCAGAATACCCCGCCAATACCTGATGACGCAATCCCTGCACCGATCAGACCCCCTATCAGGGCGTGGGTTGATGAAGAAGGAAGACCGAACCACCAGGTGATGAGGTTCCAGCCAATCGCTACGGTTATTGCGACAAAAAGGATCCACACGGTAGTCTCTCCCGAATCCGTTGTTATCAGCCCTGACAGGGTAAATGCCACGGCACTTCCACCAAGGATTGCCCCGAGGAATGACATGCATGCGATTAAGATTACTCCTTGTTTCGGTGTTGTGGAACGGGATGCAATAAGGGTGGCGGCCAGGGAACTTGCGTCCTGGAATCCGTTAGTAAAGGTGAATACCAACGCGAGTACAATCGTGATGACTGCAATTTCAATCATGGTACCAAAACAACTGCGCATTCCTGGAGGTCTGACCACCGGGATAACTGGTCAGAGTGGGCCTTGCAGGTTCTTACAGGATTCCTTAATGTCCCCCATGTATATTAAGTCCTTCCAGGTAAGCATCCCTTTTTTTAAGCCCCGCATCCTACGAGGAAATGACATTACCGGGTATTTTCCCACGTGACTCCAGCTTCAGCTGCAATGAAACCGGCACACTGTATGTTCCCGGCTAAAATCTTTTCTTTTCAAATTACTAAGAGATATGGCTGCTGGAATATGGACCTTGTATTAACAGTTATTTTAACAGTTAATTTAAAAATGAATGCAACACAAGACACTGTGAGATATGGAACTACGGACGAAAACCCTCATTATTTTCGGCATCGGTTTAATCCTTATTCTTGCCGGTTTCACGGCTTATTCCTTGATTGTCCTGCAAAAAAGTTATGAGGACATTGAACATGCAGAAGTACGACAGGATATTGAACGGGTCAACCTTGCAATCGGTAATGAATTATTCGTTCTCGATTCCTCGCTATTAGACTGGTCTTCGTGGGATGATACCTACAATTTTTCACAGGGAAATTCCCCGGCGTATATTGAAGAAAATCTCCAGAAAAGCACGTTCCAGACACTCAATCTCAATTTTCTTCTAATCTACAACCGGTCAGGGGACCTTGTTTATGCCAATGGTTATAATGACCAGACTGATTCTTATGACCCCGTCCCTTTATCGGTGCTGAATAAAATAAAAGAGGATTATTCCCGTTATATTTTTGAATCTCCTGGCCGGAATTCATCAGTCAGGGGTATTTTTTTTGCTGACAAAGAACCGCGGATAGTTGCAGTGCGGCCAATCCTAAAAAATGATGGGACTGGTCCTGCTGAAGGAATCATGGTAATGGGTAGTAATCTTGACGAAAACCGGGTGGAGCAGCTATCAACATTCACGGGAGTCTCTGTTGCCGTTATTGATCCCTCTAGCATGCCTGAAAACCCCTCACTTTCTCCCTTCCAGGACAAGTTACGTACAGAAAATATTATTGTGATCAATCCTGTCAACAGAGATTCAATTGCGGGTTACATGCTGTCACAGGGATCTGACAGCTTCACTGATAACTATATTCTCGGAGTCAAAAAATCAAGAATAATTTACCAGAGCGGGGTTTCGACACTCTACTCTTTCCTGTTTATCGTACTCATTGCGGTGCTCATCTTTGGAATTACGGGCCTGGTATTAATTGATCGGCTGGTCCTTTCCCGGGTGAGTACAATCACCAATGATGTCCGTATGATCGGGTCCGGGAAAGAAAACCAACGGATCTCGGAAGTGCCGGGCAATGATGAACTGACCCAGTTATCGCGGGCTATTAACCAGATGCTCGAAAAGATCTCCCTCATCCAGCTACGATACAAGAGTATTGTTGAAGACCAGACAGAACTGATCTGCAGGTTTGACCCTGAAGGCCACATCACTTTTATGAATCCCGCTTTTAAGCGGAATATTGAAAGCTCCGTTAGAGATATGGAGAATATTTCGTTTTATGATATCAATCCCCGTCTCTCATTGGAACAACTGGAACAGCTTTTTATAAAGCTCACCGTACAGTCACCAATTATCTCCGGTGAGCAGGAATTCCCCCTCGGAGAGGAAGAACTTGTAATCTCCTGGACCATAAGGGCAATTTTTGATCCGGGCGGAATTTTGCAGGAATACCAGTTCGTGGGAAGTGATATTACTTCACGCAAACAGGCGGAGGCTGCATTGCAGCAGATCACCAGAAAACTTACCTTATTGAACCAGGTCACGTTTAATGACATCCAGAATGCTGTATTTACGCTCAATGGGTATATCACGCTCGAAAATACACTTCCTGATGATGAAATGCCCAATAAATACCATGAAATGGAAATGGAATCATTAAGGAAGATTGAATATTCGCTGAACTTTGCCAAGAATTACCAGGACCTTGGTGTGAGACCCCCGGAATGGCAGAATGTGGAACAGTCGTTTATTCTGGGTATTTCACACCTTGATTTTTCATCCATAGAGCGGAACATTCGTCTGGACAACCTCGAGATCTACGCAGATTCACTCCTTGAAAGGGTCTTTTTCACGATGGCCGGAAATGTGCTCCGACATGGGAAAAAAGCAACCCGGGTAAACATCGGGTACCAGGTTACCAGCGATGGACTGGTGCTGTTCTTCGAGGATAATGGTGTCGGGATACCCGATACGAACAAGGAAAAAATCTTTGAACGAGGCTATGGGACCCAGCAAGGTATGGAGTTATTCCTGGTACGGGAAATCCTTGCTATCACGGGCATCAAAATCAGGGAAACCGGTAAATATAGGGCTGGTGCATGCTTTGAGATGGACATTCCAAAAAGGACGTACAGGTTCCCGGAAAAAGAATAAGTACATTCCGCTCAGTTGACGCGTCTTCCCTCATATCCGGGATGGCAACTGAAAAATTGTAAATCTTTGTAAATCTTTTTTTTCCGTGTGTGCTATTAACATAATTTTTTTAATGCAGTGAGGTTGAAATACCCCACAACCATAAATATATGTGTATTATTTCCGGTTCCATGGTGACGATTCCATATGGCAGATATTCTTTGTCCGAACTGTAAATCGAAGGATACAGAGTTTGATGACCTTGTTACCACTGAAACCGGGCAGATGATTGCGAAATGCCATTGTAATGCATGCCAGCATAAATGGGACTCGCCTTTTGGATTATGAGTAGGTCTGTTTATTCACCATGACCCGGTTTTCATAATAATGTCAGGTGTTACATGGGTTGGCCTTTTATGATATCCTCTATCCGGGCACGGATGAATGTCAGGTGCCTGGCAGGTTAAATAAAACGGATTGCCCTGAGAAAAACCCCGATAACAAAATATACGGCCGCCATTAATGCATACCTCCCGAGTTTCCAGTCAATATAAGAGAGATTACCGCTGCTATATGCCTGCCAGATAAGGATACCCTGGAATATCAGCCACGCGATCAGCCAGAGAATGAACAGGTACGCTATTACAATTCCCAGTGTCCACCAAAAAACAAGTGGTTCAATCCGTCGTCCGAACAGGTCCATAACGATCTCCATTTTTTATATCCGAAGTCAAAAGGGTAATTCCCGGAGAGGTATTGTCAGCTTCTGTCATGATCCCTCACTCAAGGTACCTGGTAAGATGCTCCTGGTACAATTTTTTCACATTATCTTGTGTATGGCTCATTTCAGGGAAACCCGAATAACCCTCCGCTTTCTCAATATCGCGGGAAAGACGCAACCTTGACTGGTTCTTTGACATAAACCAGCCCCTCCTCCGGTAATATGAAGAGAGGTATTCCTGCTCCCACTGTCCCGGAGTAGGGATGAAAAGACCGTTGGCCAGTCCGATTTCGGCGAGATCCATCATGGTTGTATAGCCGGACCGGCAGACGATGAATTTCGATCCTGACATCATTTCCGCTTTATCCTTGTATGAAACGTACGAATACACAGTTGTATCATTATCGGGCACCATCACACGGTTATCGGAAGGTTTCCCAAGCAACACGACTTTTCTGCCCGGCAGGTCTTTGATCTGCGGGATCACAATTTTTTCAAGTGCCGTCCGCTGGGGCTCCATGCCTGATATGAGGAAAAGATAATCAATCTCTTTCCTGGAACTGACCTTTCGAATACTCGCGAGAATCCCTGAGTAAAAAGAAATTTTTTTTGTCCCGGTCCCTGTAGTCCTTGATAATTTTCCCGCAAGTGAGTTGGGGCCAGGTGCATTGTCTGGAATGATGACCGAATCAAATTTTTTAAAGCCCCTGCCATTCACATAAAGGGCAATAAGTTCAATCGGCCATACAATAAATGGGAAACTCTGGTGGACCTGGTGGGATATCTGGACAGATGGGATTGAATCCGAGTAAACCCCTGGACGGGAATCACTGATGATCAGGTCATAATCGGTTTCTGTAAGTATTTTGGATAAATTTTTCCGCTCTTCTGAAAGTGCTTTCACAAGCGCAGGAACATGGGCGGTGAACCGGGGAAAAAAAAATCTTCCGCGGTTGTCAGCCAGTGGGTAATCCGGAAAATCAATACAGGTACAGGTGGGAAACTCCCTTTGTAAGAGTTGAAGGGCATTTCCCCCTGCAGCGATGGTAACTTCATGGTGGTTCCTTAACAGCTCACGAATGACAGGCACGTCACGTGATGCATGGCCAAGGCCCCAGTTTAATGGTGATACTAATACATGTCCCAATCAGATCTGACTCCCTGGTGTCATCCTCATAATTAGAGTAAATATCCTTTGCTGCAACCTTGGATTTATGATTAATTTTATTTGTCAGCTGCCACAATTAAAGTTCCTTATTCGCACCTCCGTTATTGATAATCCGGCAACCAACAGCAATCCTGATTACGGGTTAATTGGGAACGTAATTCCTGCATCCCCTCATGGTCAGGCAATCCAGACTCCTTACTACTGCAAAGGTTATTAATTATAAACTGGCATTATTATTGAGATTTTTAATGAATACAAAAGAGTCCTGGTTTAGCGCCAGGAATGTGGAAATCTATATTGCAATCATCTTTGAATTAATATTTATTGGTCTTTATATCCAGTCGATCCTGATCAATGATATCACACGCTCCCTCTGGCCACTGATCTGTATTTTTATCACATCTATTCCGTTTATCTTTGAATGGAAACAGAAGGTTACCCTGCCATTCGGGTTGAAGATGATGGTCCCGTTTGCATTGTTCCTCCATGTTGCAGGAGGTATCATGCGATGGTACTGGGAAGTGCCGTTTTTTGACAAATTCGCTCATGTTGTCTCCTCGATAGCCCTCGGATTTATTCTGTTCACCATGTACCTGTACCTTGATTACCTTGAATTTGTGAAAAAGAGGCCATTTTTCAAAAAGAAGATACGAATTTTCAGGACCCAGGAAGCGGATGTCCTTGCAGGAATCGCGGTAATACTAATGATTTTCGGCCTGGCGTGGGAATTTGCAGAGTACGCCATTGACCTTGTCTACATCACTACCTACAATTTCGGTCTGGTTGATTCGTTCACTGATTTCTTCGGCAACATTATCGGGATGCTTATAGTGATCTACTCAGTACACCGCTCTATAGAAACTATACCCCCCGGAGAACATCTTGATTATCTCCTGCTGGAGCATTCCGTGGACGGTAGACCTGGAAAACCGGATATTCTCCCCCTTCCGGAATCCCGGGAATTTTTATAATCCCAGGGTTTTTTCCGTAGTGCAGGTCGCCAGTTCTTCCGGTAATCAATTATATCAGTTCTGAAAATAATGGTCCAATCCGGGGACTGACAGGCAATCTGAACTGATAAACCGGATTAAGGCTGTATCGGGACCCGTCTCTGTGAAACCCTGAAATTTTAACGTCGATTTTTCAACATTGGTTTTGGCTATCGTTGGTGGATATAAAAAAATCTCTGAAATTTTATTGAAAATCTTAACATTTGCGGATTAGTTGTTGTTTCGAGAAAGGAAAATTAAGCTAATATACCGCCGTAATTGGGCGGGGGTTCATTTTTTGAGGCGTCATAACCCGAAAAACCCTAGTATCCTGCTTTTTGTATCCTTATGGAATATTACAGCCCCGCCTTTCAGGGACCTTACATCCTCTATTGTGTACAATACATCAGGGTATTCCCTCGTAAGAATTGAGACCAGTTCTGACTGTTCACACCTCGGGACAATCATAAGGATAACGTTGACCGAGTCCGAAAAACTTCCCGATCCTTCAAGCCGTGTCAGACCATAGCCTTTTTTCGAAAGCCTTTCAATCATATCGGTGGGGTCATTACGCGTAATAAGGCGTACAATTACTGATCCTATCGAGATGATCTTTTCTATTTCCGTTCCGAGCAGAGTCCCGATACCATACCCGGCAATATAGGCAAAAATGCTCCAGTAATCGTTCAGGTTCGATAGTACGAGCCCTGTTGAGAGGAGCCAGATACCAATTTTGACGACTCCGATATTTGCTGCAAGGTTTGAATGACCTTTACTGATATAGACCGTTCGGATAGTATCCAGGCTGGTTTCGACAATCCTCGCAACGAGAATAATGAGAGGTATAGTATAGTCCATGATACAACCTGATTAGGTCTCAGCTATCCCCCTGCTGTGCCGGTAATGATAATTGGAACACTGAAATAATTGTCTTTATTTTTCAATTCCGGTAAGTATATACTTTCGGCTCAACCGCACCATGGCTGAAACCTGCCAACCCCTGGAGAGAGCAAAAAGATATAGGTTCTACCGTTTATCATCGTGTACAGGTAATACCATGAATCTGAAAGGATCACAGACTGAGAAAAATATTCTTGCGGCATTTGCCGGCGAATCACAGGCAAGAACGAGGTACTCATTTTTTGCATCAGTTGCGAAGAAAGAAGGATTTGAACAGATATCTGCAATTTTCCAGGAGACAGCTGATAATGAAAGGGAACATGCCAAGCTCTACTTTACCCTCCTTGAGGGCGGAGAGGCCGAGATTACTGCCTCCTACCCAGCAGGTGTGATCGGGACGACAGCGGAAAATTTACTGGCAGCGGCAGAGGGGGAAAAACTCGAATGGGCCTCCCTGTACCCTGGATTTGCGGTTGTTGCAGACAAGGAGGGATTTTCGCAGGCAGCACATACCTTCCGTGAGATCGCAAAAGTAGAAGAGCACCATGAACAGCGGTACCGGAAACTGCTCGCAAATATCAACAGGGGTATGGTCTTTAAAAAATCTGCCAGAATACACTGGAAATGTAGGAATTGCGGGTACGTTCACGAGGATATATCTGCCCCTGATAAATGTCCGGTCTGCGATCACCCGCAGGCGTATTACGAAGTCTGGTGTGAAAACTACTAAGCTGATATTGGTTTTTAGAAAAACCAATGTTTTTTGCCCGTCTGGTTGAATCTATCCATTTGAGACCCAGTAGTAATCAATCCAAAACAAGTCAATCAATGAATGACTATTTCAGGATAATCCATTATGTTGAATGTGCCGTCTTTCCTGTCTGAACTCACTGGAAAAAACGAAACTGCTGGTTCAACAAATTAATTACTTTCCTAAAAAAATTCAATCCTGGCAAGGAATAGGATCACTGGCAATCGATTACTATTTAACCCTAGGAAAAGACTGAAACACTATACAGAGGACTAGAATGAAAACAAAAAACCTGATTATGATCATGGTTGTGTTAGTCGTTGCACTCGTAACGATATCACCTGTGTCAGCAGAAGATGTTACGACATATCCTATAACCACATATCCATCTATTTCGACGTATCCTGTAACCACGATTCCAACATCGGATACTCCCATCGTATCGAATCCCATTGGAGGCGAGCAAGGTTATTATGCAATCTCGTCATCTCCTTCCGGGGCGATGGCATCAGTTGACGGGACAAATGTCGGATTAACACCCACAACTGCAACAGTCTATGTCACAGGCCCTCCCGGCCATACGATAACGGTAACAAAGGAGGGGTACCAGACCTGGTCGAAGTATTACTCAACCAATCCCCCTGCAGGGGGAACGGTTTCAGTTAGTGCACAGCTTGTCCCTATACCTGTTACCCTTCCTGCTACACCCCCACCAGGTGGCGAAAAGGGATACTACAGTATTCAGTCGAGCCCATCTGGATCTTCAGTAACATTTGACAACAGGTATGTCGGTACAACCCCGGTGACCGTCGATGTGAGTACCACCGGTACACCTGGCCATACTATTGTTGTCTCGGCTTCCGGGTACCAGACCTGGTCGCAGCAGGTTGCAGGAAATCCTGCGGCAGGACAGACTATCCCTATTAATGCCATCCTTACCCCGGTGCAACAGTTCGGAAATATCTACGTATCATCATCCCCCTCAGGAGCGACTGCGGTCCTCGATAATGGGCAGGACTCGCTTATTACACCGGGAACATTCTATAATGCAGCCCCCGGGTGGCATAATGTCCAGGTCTCAATGCCAGGGTACCAGGTTTATTCGAACAGTAATGTCCAGGTGACTAGTGGCGGGACCACCAATGTATACGCCAGCCTTGTCCCGGTCGTCCAGACCGGTAGTCTTTCGATAAGTTCTATTCCGGTAGGGGCTGGACTCTACGTTGACAACATTTACAAGGGTGAAACAAACCAGATTGTCGGTGGCCTTGCTGCAGGTACACATACTGTTCAGCTCAAAATGGCCGGGTACCAGACCTTCACGAATACCTATGGTGTCAATGCCGGACAGACGACCTACGCAACCGTTACCCTTGTACCGCTGCAAAACCCAAGTACTGGCGATCTCCTTGTCACGTCATCCCCTTCGGGTGCAACAGTATATCTTAATGGTAATTACCAGGGCGTTACGTCTAGCGCGGGTCCGCTCGATATTACCGATCTAACGGCTGCCACTTACACGGTAGTCCTGAAGAAGAGCGGGTACCAGGACTACACTACATCGGTAAAAATTGTCGCCGGGCAGACTGCACAGGTTGCCGCGACCCTTCAGGCCTCGGGAACCCCACCTTCCGGAACAGCGAGTGCTGAGATCTTTTCCACACCTTCGGGTGCAGATGTGTATATAAACAACATCTATAAGGGTGTGACCCCGCTGAATTTCCAGAATGTACCGATAGACTCAACCCAGACATATACCGTGATGATTAAAATGGAGGGTTACACACCTTATACCACATCAGGGAAAGTATCGCCTGGACAATCGATCCAGATTAATGCTGCGCTTTCGCCAATTGCAACACCGGTCCCGACTCAGCCGCTAAATATCGTAAGTGTAATATCGGCGCTTGGGATATGCGGGGTTGCGTCATTCCTATTCATGCGTAAAAAAGAATAAATCACTCTTTTTCTCTTAAAAAGCCCTTTAACGGCAGATATCCGGCGCTTGGGAAATTTTTTTACCAATTCAGGTATTTAAAAAAAGAGTCTGGTATAGGTACATCAGGCGTTATGCAACGACAAACTGTATTGAATAACTATCAGCAGACCCGGGCTCCCACGACCGCTTGTAACCTGCGTCAAACTGCTGGTTCCCTGTGCCGGTGATTTTCAGTGTCCAGGTACGTGTCCCTCCGGCACCCATCCGACCCGATGCTGAAGCCACGTAAGAATCACCAGTTATCTGGATGCCTGAACTAACTGACGGTTCCCACCTGTACCCGGTTGTCGGGTTCTCGTTGAGCTGGACTTTTACCACCTGGCCCCTTGTAAGCGTAATAGTCCTGCCATTGTCACTTTCGGTAAAAGTGCGGACGCTGCCTACCCCGGTTTTTGTATATGGTGCAAAACGGCTGTATGGGGAAACGGAAACCGTTTTAACCGGGGTAAAAATATCAGATGGCCCTGTAAACCTGCCCTGTTCAGGGTGGATCAGTACTGCGTAGGAAAAATAACCAGCATGTGACAGAGTTGCACCTGTACTACCCTGAACGCTGGATGCTGCCGGTGAAAATGCCATTACAGGAGCCATGAAAACCAGGGATACCAGGATTCCGATAAAACTAATGTAAGATAACTTTTTCATGCGTATTACACTCCCAATACAAAATCGTGGGATCCGCTTTAATTTTAATGTATGTCTTCTGCCACGTTGCCTGATTTGTCCGGATAAGGTTATTCATCAGCGGGCGCTATCGTGATCGGGAGGGTTTGTATGGAGATCAGGCGCGGTTATGATATGCTTCCGGGTACATATCCCAGCAATTTTCAATAGTTATTTCTGCGTATCACGGTCTCCGAATATTTGAAATCTCAATATAATTGAAGGAATACCCTCGGCAAACCACGCATGAGATGAGAATTGCCCGGTATTTCCCTATTGATCGGTTGAGCAGTGGTTATTTGATCTTCTCCAGGATGTCATTTCAGGTATCTGGCGAATCAAAGTCCCGTTACCGGTGCAGTTTATTTATCACCTATGCATATGGGGCTGAAAGTGCTGGTTCAACAACAGGGGGTAAGACCTGGAATAAAGCCTGTCAACAATCCCTGATCCACGTTCCCCCATCACCTTTTCCCCCGGGAAAACCAGTCATAATGACTTAAAACCCTGTTTTTTCACTATTCCTGCTTCTTTTTTGGGAGCAGTGTGATATCGATCAGGGGTTTTGTCTTCCAGTCAAACCACATGGTGAGTGCCCGCAGGGAAAAAGTAAGAAATATCGCGATAAATGCTGCGGTTGCTGCGCTCTGCCCAAGCCACAGGGCCAATGCAACAAAGACTGTGCACCCTGCAAGTGATGTGGCCGCATAGTACTGGCTGGGTTTGAATATCAGCGGTTCACGGGCGGTCAATACATCCCTGAGCAGGCCCCCGCCGGTAGCATTGATAATCCCGGTAAGTACTGCCGGGGCAGACGCGAGACCTGCAAACAAGGCCATCTGTGTCCCGACTACTCCGAATATCCCAAGACCAAGAGCATCAAAAAGCAGGAACGAGATGTTGAAAGGTCGTTTATTTTTAAATATGTATGAGCGGAACACTATCCCGATCAGGACTGCAAGGACCACTGCATAGAGGAATGACGGGTCACGGAAAAACATGGGGACCCCTTGCTGCAGGATCAGGCCATCCCTGATCAAACTCCCCCCGGTACCGGCAATCAACGCAAGGGCAGTTACACCGATAATATCATACCCTTCTTCAATTGCTGCAATTGCACCGGTTAATGCCATCAGGAACAGTGCGAGCAGGTTGAGCCAATAGGGAAGAATAAACTGGCTTATCAGTTCCATAGAGACCTCGCCATTATCCCCGGCGGGCATGAGTCATATATCGATCCCCTCGGCCGAAAGGGCTGGACAACTATCCTGGATAACCGGTCAGGATTTTCCGGCTCAGATTCCCGCTTGATCCTAAAGACCTACAGACCGGGACCCCTGCACCGGGACCGTTACACCGACCCGGGCACTGATTTAAAAATCAGGGGTACTCATTAAAAAATTTATTTGAAGATTGAAAAATCGTTTTTGATAGCAACGGTATCAAAGATCGGTTTGAGAGTGTCCTCCGATATACCGAACTTGGTAATGTACATCTGGATGAGTTTCTGTTCATTTTCTGCGAGTACACCATCAGCCATGGCAATGTCAATGACGATTGCCAGTGTTGCTAATTTCTGCTTATCATTCAGACATTTTGTGACGAGGTCCATCGACCCTTCGAGCGAATTTGCCTTAAGGACCGCCATTGCATCATCAATTGATTTCCTGTCCCCGCGGACAATCTTCGCAAGGTCAAGCATTTCTGCTTCATCAATTACACCATCAGCAGCAACTACTGTAAGCGCGGTGAGTACAAGTGCTGATTTCGGATTCAGCTCAACATTTCTGGTTCCAGCCAGTTTATCAAAAAGTCCCATCAATTTCACCTTAAATTAATAATATTAGTATAAGTTTGACCTTGTCATAGAAATGGTTTATGATTCCCTATAGTCCTCAAGGGAATTCTGCTTCAGCAGGTTATCAGGGTAATAAAAAAGGTGAATGATGTGTTCCCGACCAGTAATCCGGAATTATTTTACTTCCGTAATTCCTGCGATTACCCCCGGAACTCATTTTTATTAATTTTACTGAAAATTTTTTCTGGTTGTGGCCTGTTTTGACGGGTTCCGTGATCGATATTCAGGTCAACTGGCTTAGTGTGGGGGTAGTGTCTCGGAGGGAGCTCAGGTTTTCTATAAGACTGGTGGGGCGGGTGGGGAAACGGGCTTGATTCCGGGTGGTGCCGGTGGGAGTCCCGGTGACGGGCCCTGTCCTGTCCGGTCAATGGAGCTCGGATCCGTGCAGGTATCTCTCTTGAGATGTGTCTTGGAGACATGGGCGTTACTATGATCATTAATTATAAAAAGTTCCCCTTAACGGATCGTTCAATGACACTATCAGCTTTCTAGAACCTGTTGTTCCCTGGAATAGATAACATAATGGAGTCCTCCGCTCCCTGGCTGTTCGATCCAACGATGTTGTTAACTGCCCAAATCAGTGAAAAAACTGAGTAGGAGGTCATCACATGATGACTGGTTCAGGTGTTCACTACGGTTACGGTCAAGATAAACGTGGTCTCATTTCCTGTTACCGGCTCCCATGAACGCTTATAGACCGCTTTAATCTCCTGATTGCCGGCCTGGACTGCTTTAAGGTCCCACGAACGGACTCCGCCGGAACCCATGAGTTGCGGTGATGAGGGTTGGTAAGTATCCGCCGTGACGACGAGCCCCGGGCTCGTTGTGAGGTTCCACTGGAACCCGGTTGTCGGATTTTCGTCCAGTTTCAATATGAACGTGTTGTTTAATCCCATGGTTATTGTTGCTTTGTTCTGTTCTTCAGCTACCACCATGTGCCCAACCTGGACCGGCGTCCCGGATGGAGTCGGTGGCGGGGTCTGAACTGGTTGTGGGCTGCCGGGGGTTGTGCCCAGGCAGCCGGAGGACGCGATGGTCATAAGGCAAATAATGCCAATGCCCACCATGATTACTGAGTAGTTCAATCGTACCAACCTTTTATTGTTATTTTAATGTTATCCCTGCCTGACTTAAGGGTACGGTTAACTGCGAAAAAATTTGGAGTTATATTTAATTGCAGGGTAATTTTCTGCTTGTTTTAATATCTGGCCCGGATTACAACCAGGCCTGAATTTGTTTTTTTAATCTGCGTAAGGTTTAATTCAGGGGATCTGTATTATACCTTTCAATGAAGCGTGTTATTGTCCATGTTAGTGGCCGGGTGCAGGGTGTAGGTTACCGCTACTATGTAATGGAGTGTGGCCAACAGGCTGGTGTTACAGGGTATGTCAGGAATATGGCGGACGGGTCAGTGGAGGTCATCGCTGAAGGGAGCGAGGAATCACTTCTGAACTTTATCAGGTATATCGATGCAAAAGGAGAACTGGTAATCTGTGTCGATCACCTCGAGATAGAATGGGGTGCCCCAACGGGAGAATTTTCAGGGTTCGGTATAAAACGCTGAAGTATATACCAATTCGTTTATTGAATTTTTTCTACCGGAAATTCCCTGGTCCCTGGTAAGGGTTGATACCGGATCCCTTTCAGCATTTCCTGATTGAAAAGTTACTACAATATTACACAGAAGAGAGAAAATAATAGCAGGTGAATTACTGGTGCGGGATTACTGGGTTGATCGTAGACAAATAACAGGGTTTATTGGCTCAATATGCATAATTTTTGGTACTTTTCTTCCAATCTACACAATAAATCTTATTATTATCGATCAGGTACCTGTCCCTCTGATAGATCTCCCCCTGATAGGGAGACCCATTGCAATTATTCTCATTGCAATGGGTATTCTATCACTAACGGCAATAGCATTTGAAGAATATACGCTCTTATATCTAAGTGGCTTAGTTTGCCTGGTTACCGTTCTGACAACATTTATTCTCGTAGAAGCAGGCCTCGTGATGTTATCGGATGCGATGCCGAAGGTATTTGCGGTTATCAATTACCTTTTTAGTTATGATTTCGGCTGGATTTTTCTTATGGCCGGCTGTGGTCTCCTTTTAGTTACTCCAATATTGCATGATTGAAATAATCCGGATTCCATGAAAAAGTCCGGCGACTATATTCTTGTATCCCCGGGATAATCTGATATGGAATAACCATGGCTGATGAGGAAGGGCATGAACCATTAAAAACAGAAAAATCAGCTCTTCTTACAGGTCCCCCCTTTTATCTCGCTGAATTTGAAACCTCATACCGGTACATTATTGACGAATACGAAGTCACACCCCGTGACATTGCCATTTTCATGCCCTGTGCCGTCAGGAAGCCCTACAGTGCGAGCCCCAGCCACCGAATCATCAGAAAAATTATATCTGATATCTTCGAGCCGTCCGATTATCATATCGTTATCTTCGGTACTTGTGGCATCCTCCCGGCAGAACTTGAGGAGATGTACCCGTATGCACACTACAAGTACATGCTTGGAAAATGCAAAGATGAAAAAGTCCAGGAAGATTTCCTCCGTATTGAGACCGGGAGGGTAAAAGGTTACCTTGAAAAGACCCGTTATTCATACAAATACCGGATCGCATACTGTATAGGGGTATTTCGTGAGGCCCTTGCCCAGGGCTCAAAAGAAGCTGGTGTCCCGATAGATCTTGTCCTTCCGACCCGTGATATGATCAATAAAATTATTGAGGAAGACTGCCCGTTCGAAGAAGGAAGCCTGTTAATGGATGAATATCTTGAAGAATTCTACGAGGGCCTGGTCACTGTTAAAAATTCTCTGTACGGGCCGTTAAAATAATCAGCCGGCTTACATGGCGTCCTGAAAATTCACCCCATGTATTGTTAAAATCAAAAAACCCTGGAATCAGGGTTTAATGTTCCTATCCTGTCAATTTTTAGCAGGATGCATTTTTTCATGCTGCTCCGTCAGCTTGAGGTACATCTCTTCCCCCACACATTCTCTGGCATGTTTGCACCACTGGACGCAGGAAACGATGTCGTTATAGATAACAAACCCGCATTTCTGGCAGGGGACTTTGAAATCGTTGGAAAATACTTCCACTTCCTCCCCGCACTGTGGGCATTTTTTTATAGTGAGGGTCGGGGTCCGCTGGTCCGCGGCACCCGGGCACCGGTCAAACATTGCTATTGTCTCCTGCCCTGAATTCCTTCAGGAGCGCTGCTTTATACTGCTCTTTTTTCTTTGACGGGACGTAATTGAATTCATTGACCCTTTTGATAAGTTCATCCGCGATATCATCATCCTTTGTGAGATTCAGCTTTTTCACTTCTTCAATGATAAAATCCAGGTGGTCGATGCCGGTATCTTTACCGTCGATACGGACCAGCCTCGTCTTGATCTTATCCGGTGGAATACCCCCACAGATCGAGCAGTAGTATCCATCTTTCTCGTCACCCGCCATTAGATTATTCACTCCCTGATCATGGTAAGACTCATCTTGAACTTTGTGATAGCAGACAGTGCGTGGGGCACATTGGCAGGGAAAATAATTGTATCCCCCTCTTTCATCAGGTACGTCTGTCCGGCTACCCAAACCTCGCACTCCCCGTCAAGAATTGTAACCACCGCATCGAATGGTGCGGTATGTTCTGAAAGCCCCTCGTTCTCATCAAAAGAAAAAAGGGTAATACTCCCGGTTTTACGGGTGATGATCATGCGGCTCGCGACCGTACCGTCCGAATAATTGACGAGGTCTTTCATCCGGAGGACTTTTCCTTTCAGTTCTTCCCGCTTCGTATCGGGCTTATTGTGATCTTCGGGTATATAGTCAGCCATGACATTTCCTCTCTCCTGTCCACTCTACTCATGGAGTGTGGATGTCCCATTTCATTAAACAACCGGAACCCGGCCTGTGGCCGGGATGGAGCTAGCCATTGTAGTTCTGGTAGTAGTGGCTTATAAACTGCTGGCGGCGGTACTCGCTCGCCGTGTAAGGTGATGTGAGTTCTGAACCTTCGGGAGTCTGGACTGCCGGGCAGAACGGGCAGAGTGCTCCCCCGACATCATTTGCTTTTGTCCTGACCGGGCAGTAATACATGCCCTCCACGAATTCAACAGAGTCACCGCCGGGAAATGGTGTCCCGGCGGGGTGTGCTGGTTTAAGCAGCACAAACATGGAAAATGCACCAAGCAGGTACCTGAGGAACCTGGATCGGATATTCCGGGTTGTGACTGAACCCTCGCATTCAATGGCGACCATCTCCCAGTATTGTTGTGCCCCGGAAGGTAACGGACCGGTCAGTCTGTTGAATGCACCCTGCTGCTCCATCAACCTGATCGTTTGCCAGGTACCGAGCAGGTGTTCAGCAACCTTTTCCGTAATGCGTATACGGTAATCCGGGTCAACATCATTGATCTTTCTGGAAAAACCCTCTACCAACTGCCGGATATCGCGGGGTGAGTAGTCTTTCATTACACGGGCGAGAAAACTACCAAGTTCTCCCCGTGTGGATAACCGGCCAAGGTCCCGGCACACCGGACCAATAGCTGAACTGGTATTTCCTGTATCCATTGGAGTCATTCATCCTGTTCGTTTTCGGATTTTAACCGGTTCTCCCAGTCTCCTGCTCTACCAGTTTTATACACCATGGACCATTCGGGGCATGTCTTCTGCAACGGTCGTATTCTTCCCGATCCCGAAATTTTCTACAAGAACATTGAGGACACCAGGTGAGACGAACGCAGGGATCTCAGGCCCGAGGGTGATGTTTTTTACACCGAGGTGCAGTAACGCCAGGAGGACCAGCACAGCTTTCTGTTCATACCAGGCAATATTGTAGGAGACCGGAAGGTCATTGATCCCAACACCAAATGCCTCTGCAAGCGCAGTTGCAATGACAACCAGCGAATAACAGTCATTGCACTGTCCTGCATCGATAACCCGTGGCAGACCCCCTGCGGTACCGAGGTCAAGGCTGTTGTATCGGTATTTTGCGCACCCCGCGGTGAGGATCACCGTATCCATTGGGAGGGCCTGTGCAAATTCCGTGTAATACTCCCGGGAACGCTGCCTGCCATCACATCCGGCCATGACAATAAAACGCCTGATCTCTCCTTTTTTTACCGCATCAACAACGGTACCTGCGATTGAAAGTACTGCGTTATGAGCACACCCCGTAACCAGGTCCCTGCCTGAGGAGCCTTGCGCTGCTGGTGGCTGGCATGTTTTTGCGCAGGTAATGAGCGATGAAAAATCTTTTTTGCCGTTTGCAGACGAGGGAATGTAGGTTGTACCCGGGAACCCTGCAAGTCCGGTGGTGAAGATACGGTTTTTATATGAGTCCTTCGGGGGTACGATGCAGTTAGTCGTAACGAGGACCGGGCCATTGAAAGACTCAAACTCCTCTTTCTGGTGCCACCATGAACTGCCGTAGTTTGCAACGAGGTGAGAATATTTTTTAAATGCCGGGTACGCATGCGTCGGGAGCATCTCCCCGTGCGTATAGATATCCACCCCCGTCTCCTTCGACTGTTCCAGCAGCTGTTCAAGATCTTTTAAGTCGTGACCGGTGACGAGGATACCGGGTCGTGTTCCCACGGTGGTCTTTACTGAAGTGATTTCGGGGTTACCATACGTCGTGGTATTTGCCTTGTCGAGAAGGGCGAGAGTTTTAACACCGATACCCCCGCATTCCAGGACCAGTGCAGTCATCTGGTCTATGGGGAGGTCCTGCAGTGTTGAAGCAAGCCCTTTCTGCAGAAATGTTGTAATGGATTCATCAGTATAACCCAGCACTGCTGCATGGTGGTAGTATGCCCCGATCCCTTTGAGGCCATTGACAAGGAGTGAACGGAGTGACCTGATATCATCCTTAATGGTGGCATCAAGCACAATTTCCTTCTCTTTTTCAGCAATCACCGTTTCATTTTCCGGCATCCAGGTGCACGCATCCGGCTCTTTTCCTGCGAGGGGCGGGATAGAGTCCCGGATAATGACTGCCTTTTTGATCATTTCCATGAACCGTTTATTGTCAAAGTTGACATTAGTCAGGGTTGAAAAGAGAGCTTCAGGGATGAATGAGCCTGCGCTCCGGTTTCCCTTACCCTGCTCCATCGCTGCAATATTCCTTGCTGATATCCCCTTACACAGGTAGAGGAGGACGTCCTGGAGGGCAGCTGTATCTGCTTCCTTTCCACATACGCCCTTTACCGTGCATCCGGTCCCTTTTGCGGTTTCTTCACACTGGTTACAAAACATGACATTCACCTACGCAGTTTCTTTTTACTACAATGTATCTTTTTGATACTAAGGGATATATACTGGGAAGTTTCTGAATTGATACTATGCAGGAAGGATGTACGGTAAATCTTACAGTAAAATACCTGACAAAAAAATGGACACTCCTTGTTATTCTTGAACTTTACAAAGGGAAAATCCACACCCGCAGGTTTGGTGAACTGAAGGACTCGCTACCCGGGATAACCTCGAAAGTACTGTCTGCCCGGTTAAAAGAACTCGAAGATGAAGGGCTGGTTAACAGGCGGGTTGAAGCCGGGTGTTTTCCGATAAAAAGTGAGTATACACTTACTGAAAGCGGGCTTGAGATCGTGGAGATTATCAAGGGAATGAAAAGGTGGGCCCTGAAATGGAAGATTGATAACATCGCCTGCGGGAACCAGGCCTGTGAACAATGTGTCCTGTAAAAAAAACCGGATTATTGTTCTAAATTTACCATAATTGACTTATTTGATAGTATTGTCCCGTTTTTCTCGAGTGTAATTATTATCGGGTAGGTGCCCGGGTTTAGCCCCGAACATTTCGAGCAGGAGGGGAGATGATAATCGTAGAGGAAGAGGTTTGAGCCTGGTGTAAGGTTTGCACTCATGATATGTGATAACCGTGTCTGGCCATAATTATCCGTTATCCCCTCTATTTTCAGGCTTGTATCGGTGGAAGAACCGGTTGAATTGATGAGAATTTTCATCATCATAACGTCGTTTGAATGGTATACGTCCTTGTCAGTTGTCACCGAATAAACATTCGCACTGGCGGGTTTGAACAGGGATGTAAGGGCCATTGCAGACGCTGCGATGAGTATCACCACTACCACAATGGTAAGGATGAGGGAATTTTTTTCCATTCAGAAAGCTATTCTCCGTGCTTGTTCATAAAAATAGTTATATTGTCCGGAAGTGCTGAAACAGAGGACTTCCGGCAGTGCCCTTCCGGGATATTCCGTATTCAAAACAGACCTGAGTCCGGATTTTCATATATCCAAGAATCTATGTGGAGCGTATCCTCATGTAACCGGTCTTCATCAGCGGTCTGGTATTTGTCGCTTCAATCCAGACATTACCGGGAAATATGCCTTACATAATCTGTTATTTCAGGAAACTGACGACCTGTTCAACCGTTTCGGAATTCCTTGGCAGTTTGATATGGCTGTAGTGATCAGGATGCTGGCTGAAATTTTCCAAATCCCTCGGAAGTATTACAATTTCAGCACCGGGCAGGTGTGAATCGGAATGGGTAACAATTCCATCCCCCTCCCAGGTCAGGCGCCATGTGCCATCGGGAAGGATTTCAGGCGTCTGTCCCTTGAACTGCGGGAAAAGGGCAGGTGTTTGTGTCAGGTTTGTAGAGATGATGATCCGGTATGCGATATCTTTTCTAAGCCCTGCCCTGGCAAGGGTCTTCATGGTCTTACTCCCCGGGCGAAATTCCTGCACAATTACGTCATCTGCAGGAACATACCCATCGGGTACAAAGACCCCGGTAAGCGTATTGATCACCTTTGGGCCATGATCAGGGTGATTGAACAGCTCTGCCATTGCAGAACCGTTATTAGGCGGCCCAATGCCGATTAGCTGCCTGATTTTCTCTTTTTTCTCCACTCCGTCAATCACTTCGAAAAGATACCGGGCAATGCAGGTGCCCATGGAATGACATACAATATCAAGGTAGCCGGTATAACCTGTCTCCACTCTCATCGATCTGATATAATATTGCAACCCTTTCGCGATCTCTTCGAGTGGATTGTCATCTATTGCCACGTGATCAAAGTTCCAGAAGGAAATGCCTTCTTCTGATAACCGTGGAATAAGATTTTTCCAGATCCCGGGATGGCTCTTCCAGCCATGGACAAGAACAACGGGACAGCCCTGCATATCCTGTTCATAAATTCTGTTCCTGTACACGATAGAGGTTTTGACGGGTATCAGACGGTAATTATTACCTGCCAGTCGCATTGCAGGAACAAATACCCCGTGATACATTGAAAACTTGAGATCCCCGGATAATCTATCTAATCCGGAGAAAGGGCCTTCGATTCAGTAGCTGCGGACGATGAGTCTTTCTGAAAAGATCTCACCGAATAAACCATATCTTTCCAGGCACTATATTGCAGACTGATTGTAATGACAGATCATTCTACGCCTGTTCCCATCGCAAAAGGTCGGGAGATAGTCAATATGCTACCCGGCATGGCGAACCGCCATGGCCTTGTCGCCGGGGCTACCGGCACGGGAAAAACCGTCACCCTGCGGGTTCTTGCGGAAAATTTCAGCAGCATCGGCGTGCCGGTTTTTATGGCGGACGTCAAGGGTGACCTTTCAGGCATCGTGATGCAGGGTGGGGATAATCCGA
The DNA here is from genome assembly GCA_025453715.1 of Methanoregulaceae archaeon. Taxonomy (GTDB): domain Archaea; phylum Halobacteriota; class Methanomicrobia; order Methanomicrobiales; family Methanospirillaceae; genus CAIKOD01. Next base: position 21,516 of record JALOPT010000001.1, read on the forward strand.
AGATTGCTGAGCGGGCAGCAGAGGTTGGTCTCTCTGATTTTACCTACGGTGGTTATCCTGTTACGTTCTGGGATGTATACGGGGAGCTTGGTCATCCTGTGCGGACCACTGTGTCAGAGATGGGGCCTCTGCTTCTGGCACGGATCCTGGATTTGAGTGATATCCAGTCAGATGTATTGACCCTGATTTTTAAAGTTGCTGATGACCAGGGCCTTTTACTGCTTGATTTAAAGGATCTCAGGGCTATCTCCCAGTATTGCGGTGATCATGCCAAAGACCTCCGGACAGAGTACGGCAATATTTCTACTGCCAGCATCGGCGCAATCCAGAGGGGCCTGCTGACCCTGGAGCAGCAGGGTGGCGACCGCTTTTTTGGGGAACCGGCATTAAACGTGATGGACTTTGTCAGGACCGATCCATCAGGGAGTGGAATGATCAATATCCTGGCAGCCGACAAGCTCATGCAGTCTCCAAAAATTTATGCAACACTCCTGCTCTGGTTCCTTTCGGAGTTATTTGAAAAATTCCCAGAATCAGGTGATCCGCCGAAACCAAAACTGGTCTTTTTCTTTGACGAGGCCCATTTACTCTTCCAGGACACGCCAGACCTGTTGAAGGAGCGGATAACACAGGTAGTCAGGCTGATCAGGTCAAAAGGGATCGGCGTATACTTTGTTACACAAAATCCCCTCGATCTGCCTGATACGGTCCTTGGCCAGCTCGGGAACCGTGTGCATCACGCTCTCCGGGCGTTCACCCCGAAAGATCAGAAGAGCGTGAAGGGAGCTGCCCAGACGTTACGTGCAAACCCTGCGTTTGATACAGCCAGTGCAATCACAGATCTCCGGATAGGGGAAGCTCTGGTCTCAATGCTGGACATCCAGGGGAGGCCCATGGTCGTGGAAAGAGCGCTTATCTATCCTCCACACAGCAGAATGGCCCCGCTAAGCCCTGAAGAACGTGTCCAGGTCATCAGGAGTTCATCATTCCAGGCACAGTACGCGATGGGTATAGACAGGGAATCCGCGTACGAGCAGTTAAAATCTCGGGCAGAAAAATCTCTTTCTTCGGGAAATACAGGGAAAAAAAAGGAAATCCCCCGAAAGTTCCCCCCCCCGGTAAAGCGGGATGGAAGTGGGGATATCATCGGTGCTGCGGCAAAGGGTGCAGCGGTTGCTATCGGCAGCCAGATCGGACGTGAAATTATCAGGGGTATGCTCGGATCATTGTCCGGGACCAGAAAATAGTAATTGTGCGATTTCAGGGGCTCATTTTTTTAAAGTGCCCCGTAATACCCGGGGATAAAAATGTTCATCGTGGTTTAGACTATCTGACCTGCCGGTTTCACCTCGTCACCAAGTGCTTCCCTGCTCCGCATCTGGTAGAGTGCCATGGGGTCCATCTCGCTGTATTCCTCCCCTCCTGTTCTCATGATGACATTTTTTATACCGCTGTTCACAATCATTTTCGAACAGAGGAAACATGGCCAGATCCGGGTCAGGTCTTCCGTTTCCACGTCATAACCTGCGAGGTATAGTGTGCAACCCCTCGCAAGTTTTCCTGCCTGGAGGAGGGCATTCATTTCTGCATGCACGCTCCTGCACCGTTCATAGTTTGAACCGGATGGGATATTGTGGTCTTTTCTCCAGCAGTTGTTCAGTTCCGTGCAGTCCGGTTGTTTCCGTGGTGCCCCGGTATAACCGGTGGAAACGATCGTGTTGTATTCATCAACAATGATGGCGCCAAAATTGCGCCGCAGGCAGGTGCCCTGGTGTGCACACCGGAATGCAAGGTCAAGAAAGTACTGGTGCCTGTTGGTTCGCATTCTGGAAAGTATGGCAAAACATTGTATTAAAGAAACAGGGTTTGACAATCTGCTCCATCCTGGTAGCAGGACTAAAAAAAGATCAAGGGGACATTACAGGGGCCATACAGCCATACAATAGGTGATCAATACGAGTTGAATCACCAGAAACGCAGGGACAAGCAGAAACCTGGTTTTCTGCGTTTTATGCCTGAACATTCGCATCGCAAGATATGCCCCGAAAGGGCCTGCGAGTCCCCAGATTAAAAGAATACGTTCCGGTGTCCTCCAGGCGTTATTTTCTGCTTTCTTCTTATCCCGGTAATAGGAAAAAAATGCAATAATATTGATTAACAGTAACAGGAGCAAAACAAAACGTAATTCCTCTATCATCATCACCCGGTTCTTGACAAAACAGGAGTTATAAGGTAAGATCCTGCTGCAAAATTACTATGTTCGATTCTTTCTCGTCAGTAATGGTGAAGTGCCATGTTCCATGAGGGGTGAACTGCCCGTTCCCGCAAATACTACTTTGATTATTTGTGACCTGGAAATTGCCTGGACTTCCTTGCTTCCTGAAGACAAAAAATTGCTCACCGACCTTGATTTTAGTCCCCGTTATGGCTGGTATGACGGTATAGGTGATACCACTGGGATCTGAAAGCAGGATGTTCGTTCCGTTTGCTCCAAAAAAGGCGGGTTCGGCACCCGATACCTGATGAAAGCTAATCGCCGGCACGGCCTGTGCACCAGGCTCGGTACTGTTGGTAACCTGTATTATTTCAACCGAAAAACTTGCAAGTGTTGGCTTCTGGGGGATGAATGGCATTCCAAAAAGCATTGCAGCGATAATTCCTGCAACCATTACGACCATGGCAACCATTAGGACGGTCCCGATTACTTCAGAAACTGCCTGGTCGGGATCATGGTGCATGTTTACAGTAATAGTAAACAGGATGGTAAATGTTTAACGGACTAGATTATAAGAACATATTAACAACACCGGAGATACTCAGTCCCGGGGAAGGGAGCAGCCAGGTCTGGTGGCAACCCGCGCCGGACCGCTCTTTCATGCATCATCAATAACTCTTAAGTATATAAGAATATAATTATATTGCAATGAGTGAATGCAACAGGCAGTTTGTTGAAGAGATGGCAGGGGTGTTCATAGCCCTGGGGGATTACAACCGGCTCTGCATAATTTATTTCCTGGCCAATGACCAGACTGGTACCCTCGGTGTAAATGACCTTGCAGGAATGATTGGGATATCACAACCTGCAGTCTCCCAGCATCTGAAGATCCTTAAAAATGTGCGTATTATCGCGTCAAGGAAGGATGGAAATCACGTGTATTACTCATTTAACCGTGAAAGCATGGTCCGCTACCAGGAAAATTTTAATGAATTGTCAAAGAGCGTAATGGAGAAATGCAGGCAGGATAATGAGAGAAAAGCAAATAGCAGGTGAATTATGAAGATATGTATTATTTTTCATTCTTATTCCGGTGTCACCCGGGGCATTGCAGAAAAAATCAATTCCGCATGCCGGGGTGACCTGGTTGAGGTAACGCCGAAGGACAATTATTCAACGCTTTCTGCCTATTCAGTGGGCTGTTTTCGCGCAAGGAAGGAGGCCTGTGACCCGATAAGTCCGGATACCATTGATGTATCAGCGTATGACCTGATTGTTATCGGGACTCCGGTATGGGCATGGAAAGCGACTCCCGCGATCAACGGGGCAATAGCCGCACTTGAAGGGTGCCAGGGAAAGAAGGCCGTTATTTTTGCTACCTGTGGCAGCTCCGCAAAAGATACCCTGCCGATAATGAAATCAGCACTCGAAAAAAAGGGTGTGCGTGTCTGCGGGGAGGTCACCCTCAATAAATCGGAAATTTCTAAAAATGAAAAGATTAATGACCTGATATCGGTAATCCGGGAAGCTTCAAACGGAGTTTAAAGCCAATCCGGGAGTCCCGGCATGGGGGACAACCCCCCTCTTTCCTGGAATACTGTTATTGAACTGATAATGAAACTGGCGATCGTCCTATACTCAATGGGTCTTGGGAACTACAATATACTGATTGAAACATATGTCAGGTAAAGATATTACAAAATCTGGTCTGCCATATGGGCTGTTACCTTAATAGGTGGACAAAAAAACCTTGATCAGGAGAAAAAACGGATATGATAACGGTTATTGAAGCACGGGGCCTCACCAGGCAGTTCGGGGACACCACGGCCGTTGACAATGTTACCCTGTCCGTGCCGCAGGGTTCACTGTTCGGTCTGCTCGGCCCGAACGGGTCAGGAAAGACCACGATGATCAAGATGCTTACCGGGCAGATCAGGCCGACGAACGGCCGGGCCACCGTGCTTGGACTCGATGTCATCAACGACCCTATCGGTGTTCGAACGTCTGTCGGGATTATCCCTGAACAGGAAACTCCTCCAAGTTTTCTTACCGCCATGGAATATCTTGCCTTTGTCGGGGCAGTCAGGAATATCCCGGACATCGATGAAAAGGCGGCATGGTGGTTCCGCTTCCTTGAGTTGAAGACAAGCGGGATGTGCTGTGCAAAGATCTTTCCCGCGGGACTCGACAGAAACTGATGTTTGCACAGGCGTTCCTGCATAAACCCGTCCTGGCACTCATTGATGAGCCGCTTATTAATTTTGATCCTATTATGCAGCGAAAGGTCAAGGATTACCTTGCAGGCTATGTAAAATCCGGGGGTACGATTTTTATCTCTACCCATATCCTCGAGATTGCCGAGGAGATCTGTACAGGTTTTGCTATACTGCATAAAGGAAAGTTGCTCTACAACGGGGAGATTAGCGAGCTTGCCGGTAAAAAACAACATCTTGCTGAATTCTTCTTTTCCCAGGTGAAGGACGATTGAGAATACCTGATCACTATCTCTATCGCTCAGTGGGGTGGAATCATGGGGTTTGAGCTGTTTACCAGCATGATGAAGGAAGAGTGGCGGCTCCATTCCACCATGTTCGGGAGCATTAGTTTTGCCCTGTTCCCGGTACTGATTTTCGGGATTGTCTTCATGAGTTCATTCCTCCTCCCACTTTTCCGTGCGGTTCTAACGGCTGGTGACCTGGCACTCATAACGACGGGTGTATTTCTCCTCCTCGGTGTGATGGTCGGCGGCTTCGGGCTTCTCGGGAACGAAGTGATGAACAGGCGGTTCGGACAGATGAGCCTGCTTGCCTATTCAGCAAGGAGCCTTCCTCTTTCCGAGAGGTACATCTTTACAAATTTCGTTGTAAAAGATATCGTTTACTACCTGTTTCTCTGGGTACTCCCGTTTGTGCTTGGTTTTGCAGTCGCATCACCATTTATCGGTGTACCTTCCCTGTACCCGCTCCTCCTCTTCGCAGGCCTTACCTTAACCTTCCTTTTCGGCTTATCCGCGATTTTCTTTCTATCAACGGTATACTCCCGCTCTAAACTCGCGCTTGCGGTCATATTTACGATATTCCTGGCCATTGCAGGGTGGGCTTACCTTGTATACGGTGCCGGAATTGCGGATCTGTTTCCACCTCTCCAGTTACTTTACAATGGTTCGTGGATTTCCCTGGTTGAGTCCTGTGTCCTCGTTGCTGTCCCGTTTGTGGTATCAATTGTATTATTCACACCTGAATACACTGGGATTTCAAAGCGTTTTTCCAATATCCTCAGCCCCATTATAGAAAAATTATCTTTCTTCCCTACCCCGCCTCTCGCGGCGAAGGACCTGGTTGACCTCTGGAGGAGTGGGGGAGGTGTCGGCCAGATACTTTTTTCCTTCCTCCTCCCACTTGGCCTGATCTGGTTCTTCCTTTCTGTGCTGAGGGCACTGGTCCCTGATTACGCAGTCCTGCTCGTGTTCGCGGTGACCACCGGGATCATTTCAGCCACGATGTATACCTGGATTACCTCGTTCGACACCTTCAGTTCCTATGCATGTCTTCCTGTAAGTGTTTCCACGCTCATTACGAGCAAAATCTGCACGTTTACCGTCCTCCAGGTTATCCCTGCAGTGTTCATAGTAGTCGTAACAATAGTCACCGGTGGGATTATGTACCTTATCCCTGCCCTGGTCATCTGGGGTGCCGTTTCGTTCTATGCGCTCTCGGTTTCAATATATCTCACCGGTCTAACCCCTAATGTTCTTGTTTACGATGTGAAAGTGCTGCTTGCATTTATGATCCTTGTGGGGGTACCGGTAATGATAGTAATTGCACTCACCTTCATCAATCCGTACCTGGGGATCGCCGCACTATTGTTAGGTATCCCGGCATACGGGCTGGTAAGAAAAGGTTATAAAAGGTGGGAAGGGAAAGAT
>JALOPT010000056.1 GCA_025453715.1 Methanoregulaceae archaeon
CGCCGGGCATCCGAACCTGACACAGGTCCCGCAGGCGGTGCACTTCTCACTATCGACCTCGTAAGGCCGCCTCGACATCCCAGCCCTCCTTGCAGAGATTACACAGGGGTGCCGGGCGATTATAACTTTTACACCAGGCCGCTCCTTTGCTTCTTTTAATGCATGGACCATGACAGACAGGTTGGACGGGTCGACAGTCTCAACAAATGATACCCCACATGAGCGGCAGATTGCTTCAAGTGAAACGGGTGGAACCTGGACCCCGCAGGCAGTCACCCCTGTTGAGGGATTAGGCTGGTGGCCGGTCATTGCCGTGATACGGTTATCAAGGATCACCACCGTGATAGTCGCATTATTATACACCGCATTCATAAGGCCCTGAATCCCTGTGTGGAGAAATGTGGAGTCCCCGATCGTGCAGACAACATCCCTTTTCTCACCGGAATGGGCAATACCGCTCGCCACAGTTATGGACGCCCCCATGCAGATCGTGGTGTCAACTCCACCGAGCTGAAGTCCAAGGGTATAACACCCGATATCACTTGGGAATATACCCTCACGGAAGACCTTTTTTATCGCGTAAAATGCAGCCCTGTGCATACAGCCGGCACAAAGGATGGGCGGCCGGGGTGGAACGTCCTGTGGGGGATTTACAACAGGGAAATCTGCATTCATCGCGAATCCTGCAGATTTCATAATCCTGCCGACAGCGGCCGGGGACAATTCTCCTTCATAGGGTGCATTCCCGCTTTTCTTACCGAATACAGGGACATTCCCGGCAACCTGTAGAACTTCTTCTTCTACAAACGGGGACAACTCCTCGATAACCAGCACCCGGTCATGGCGGCTAACGAACTCCTTCAGCCATTCTTCATCGATGGGGTACGCCCCGATTTTCGCGAATGACGTTGTCGGGGGTAGAATTTCAGAAGCGTAAGATACGGCGATACCACTGGCAATTATTGCATCCCGGCCCCGTACTTCAGCCCTGTTATAGCCAAGCTCGACAAGACGCTTCTTAACTGCATACTGTTTTTCATTCAGTTTTTTGTGCAGGACGCGGGTGTGGGCGGGTATTACAACATACTGCCGGGGGTCTTTGTTGAATTGTGCTGTGCGCTCTGATACCCGCACATCCCCAAGGGTTACATCCCCTTTTGAATGACAAATACGTGTTGTGGGGCGGAACAACACAGGGAGGCCGGTCTCCTCAGAAAAACCGAAGGCATCCCGGACCATGTCATGGGCTTCCTGTATACTGGCCGGGTCAAAGCAGGGTACTTTTGCGAACTTTGCATACATCCGGCTGTCCTGTTCATTCTGGGAACTATGCGCGAACGGGTCATCCGCACTCATGATTACAAGCCCGCCGGTAACACCGGTATAACTGCTTGTCATCAAGGGGTCTGCTGCCACGTTCAGACCGACATGTTTCATTGTGCATAACGCACGGATACCGCACCAGGCCGCACCAAGAGCGTTTTCAAGGGCCACCTTTTCGTTCACGGACCACTCAGTATAATAGTGGCGTTCCGGTTGCTCCCGCAGGATGTCCACGACCTCCGATGAAGGCGTTCCAGGATATCCGCAGATAAAATCCACGGGTGATTCAAGACAGGCATGAGCAATTGCCTCGTTTCCTAGAAGATAACGTCGTTCCATGATCCCATTTCCGCTTGTACTTTCAAGAGTACCACAATCATGGGGTTTTAATGTACCGTTTTCACTCCCGATTCACAACCTATAAAAGCTCCCGTACACTAAATTAATAGTCAACTCTTGAGGGCCCGTAGCATAGCCCGGTGGTGCGCCCGGCTGATAACCGGGAGGTCATGTGTTCGAATCACATCGGGCCCATTCATCATTAATTGGATTTTGATCTTTTATGAAACGTAAGCAGATCGCAATTATCGTTGCAGGACTGATTATCAGTGCCCTGTTGGCAGTAATCAGCATCTATCTGACAGGTATCGGAGTTATTCTTGTCATTGTGCTTGCAATGTCCTTCCAGATCTTTGAGGACTCATACCTGCTTACCGACCTAGCAGTGGTTCTTTCCGGAAATGCAAAGAAAATTACCGTAATAAACCGGGGTAATACGACGATACTGAACATCGTGGTGTCCCTCATTCCCCTTGACATGGAATTTAAGGTGCCGGAACTTGCAGTGGAGGGAAAATTCACCTACGAACTACAGCAGATGATACATGAGGCAAAGGCAATGGTGGAGTTTGAGGACAGGAAAGGCACTAAATTTTCGAAGTCCTTCGACCTCTCTGCACTTCACGACAACGATGACGTGCTGAAACCGATGTTTCCAATTTTCGGCTGGAAAGAAAAATAGCCGGTATTTTTTTATCGCTTACTCCTTTTCCCTGCAAAGGTCTTTAGGAAAAAAGAAGTGATTTAATTTATTCTTCTTTTGCAAAAATGAAGTTAATTGTCTTTTCGAGGGCTTCGAGTAGTACTTCCTGGTTCTTCAGGTAGTCCTTCAACGCCCGGTACAGCATAAACATAATTTCGTACCCGTAGAGGTCAAGTACTTCCTGCGCAGTGAGCAGATGTAGATAGGAATCGACCAGGAACCCATCGGAACTATACATGATCTCATAATAGTGACCGTCTTCCGAAAGGAGGCAGAACTGGTCATCCACTTTTTTACTGACATCATCAAGCCGGAATTTGACAGGGTCTGTTTTACCGAGTACAATCATTTTCTGCGGGTAAAATGATGTATCGTATAATTCACCACCCCCCTGCTGTTTCCCTTTTTCCAGCATGTTCAGACCGATGGACTGGATGACAGGCAACGCCATCCCTGCCATTTTCTCCATTAGAACCGCATCGTTTTCTTTGATTGTCTTTAACGCATCATCGGTTTTTTCCGACATCTCGTTGATTTTTTCAGCTAACTTTGTAAATCCAGCCTCTATTTCGTCCATGGTAATTTCCCCGAAGTCCTGATATTCGTTATAATCTCATTTAGCGAAGGCAGATGATGAAAATGTAGGTTTCGTGGATGCCGATAATTCTCGTTTTCCTTACATATAAACCATATGATGCGATACACAAGGAGAGGTTCTCCCTTGCGTACCTGTAAGAGTCCCCTGCATAAGTGATTACCAGGATTGTCAGAGCAGAAAGGAGACCGTGGTCCCGGGACCAACGGAAAAGGAGACTCGGGACAGCTATTGAAAAATGCCAGGGCGTCAGAGGGCTATACCCTTGATCCAATAAAATAATACATTCTTTCTTCGGTGAGAATGGCATCACCGGTTGTGCCGATAGGCAGGTCTTCCTGAAGTACGACACCCTGGTACAGCGGTGTCCGGGCGACCACCGAACCTTCCCTGATTTTCTCCGTGACAATGAAGGGAACGGACCTGCCAATCCATGGGGCATTCAGGGCACGATAGACCTCTTCAGAACACGTATTCATCAGCCTCGACCGTTTTTTCTTAATATAATCAGTAAAATCATGCTCACCAGAAATGTCAGTGCCCCGGCGTTTTGAAAAGCGGGTAATATTTACCTTGTTCGGCCGGGTTATCTTAATGAGGTCGAGTGATTGCAGAAAGTCCTCCTCCGATTCACCCGGGAACCCTACAATCATGTCAGTCATGATCGTGATATCAGGGAACCGTTCCCGGAAGGTCCCGATAAGAGCAATACAATCCTCAGAGGTGTACCCCCTGCGCATCTCTTCCAGGATCCTGTCTGAACCGGACTGGATCGGCAAATGGATGAAACAGAATATCTTTTTGAATTCAAAGACACGAAGGAGGTCTGGCATTATCCGCCGGAGCGTCACCGGGTTCATCATCCCGAGACGTACCCGGAATTCGCCAGGGACCCGGGAGATATTTTCAAGAAGGCGGGGCAGTGATTCCCCGGTATCATATCCCCATGCACTGACGTCCTGGGCAGTAAGCTGGATTTCGACTGCGCCAAGACGGGTATACTGCCTGACCTGGTTTATAATTTCATGGCCCGGGAAACTTACCAGCGGCCCTCTTGCATTCCTCGTGATGCAATAAGAGCAGGTACCAAGGCACCCCTGGGCGACCTGGACAATTCCCGTTATCGATTTTTGTATAGCCGGGTGTAACCGGTAAGCCTCCTGGATACAACGGGGGGGGATAATGCCAGGGGTACAGAGAGAGAAAATTCGGTCGGCTTCAACTGCAGGCATGCAACCAGTAACATACAGCCGCGAATCGCTGTATGCCCGTATCGTTCGGAGTACCTTTCGCGCGGTGCTCTCTACCACTGTGCAACTGTTGACAATAATAACCTCAGCATCCAGGGGAGAATCGGATATCAAACATCCCTGGTGCCTGAGGACCTCGATGAGTTTCCTCGTGTCCCCATGGTTGTAGGTACAGCCGAACGTCCGGATATAAACACAGGTGTCCCTGATTTCCCGAAGGGCCTCGCAGCCATCCGTACTCCCTTCAGCGGATATTTCCTGATCCAAAACCCCGTACTCTCCGCACCATCATTTCCTGTACTACATTCTCTTTTCCAAGTTATCAGTTCCTACGATTTCATAGGGAAGTGACCTCGTCAGGGCGGTGATTTTGCTGGCTTGCAGCCCGTCCGGAAATCGTATTACAAAACCCCTTTCACAGGTCATTACCGGAGGACCATAGAAATAAAAAAAATTCCCTGATTCCAATCAAAATAATTAACCGATGGGATCCACTATGTGTGTACAATGATCAGAATCGGGATAATCGGCTGCGGAAATATCGGGCACATTATTGCAAAATACCAGGATAAGTTCGAAATTCTTGCATTATTCGATATTCTCCCTGAGAAGTCCCGTGAGCTGGCCCAGGTCTGCGGAGGGGTCGCGTATGATGATTTTGGGGCATTTATTTCTGCTGAATTCGACATTGTAGTGGAAGCTGCATCTGTAAAGGCAGTCCGGCTCTTTGGAGAGCGGGTCCTCAATCATAACAAAGACCTGGTGATCATGAGCGTGGGCGCATTATCAGATAAGGCATTTCTCGCGTTACTCACCGGTACCGCGAAGAAAAACCACAGGAAGATCTATATCCCGAGCGGTGCGATAATGGGCCTTGATAACATTAAGGCCGGGCAAATCACTGGTATTGACAGGTTACTGCTCAGGACAACAAAGAGCCCGGGATCACTGGGTTTGGAGGCGAATGAAAGAAGACTTGTTTTTTCTGGAAAATCAAATGAATGTATCAAGGAATTCCCAAAAAATGTCAATGTTTCAGTCGCCCTTGGCCTTGCAGCCGGTACCGATGCTGATGTTGAACTCTGGGTTGACCCGGGCGTTGACCGTAATATCCACGAAATCTTTGTTGAGGGGGAATTCGGTGATGCCTACATTAAAGTCAGGAATGTACCAAGCCCGGACAATGCGGCAACCAGTTACCTTGCAGCCCTGTCCATCCTGACACTGCTTAGAAACCTGGAAAACCCGCTTGTTATCGGAACCTGATATCCCCTCAAGTATTTATATGCCATGACCGAAGTAACCCTGGAATACCTCCTGTCTTTTGTCCGGGAAGACGCACCGTCCGGTGACATTACGACGGATGCAATAATCCCGCCTGGCACCTGTTGCCGTGCCGTGATCATCGCAAAGGAAGAGGGGATAATTTGTGGCCTTTTTGAGGCCGAGCGCCTCTTTACCCATTTCGGTGTGCAGGTGACAGGGGCATGTCCTGACGGGACCTGTGTGAAACGGGGGGATGTGGTCCTGTCAGTGCTGGGAAAAGCATCCGATATCCTTCTCCTGGAAAGGACCACGTTAAATATCATTGGCAGGATGAGCGGGATCGCTACGAGGACAAAATCATACATGGACCGGATCAGGTCTGCAGGCAGTAATGCCCGCGTTGCAGCGACCAGGAAAACCTCTCCAGGCATGAGGGCCCTCGATAAGAAAGCAGTTTTGCTCGGTGGCGGGGACCCTCACCGGTATTCCCTTTCAGACGGGGTTCTAATCAAAGACAACCACCTCGCCCTTGTACCGCTCAATGATGCAATAAAAAATGCCAGGGCGCAGTCCATCTACAGGAAAATTGAGGTAGAGGTAGAAGACCCGGATGCGGCAGTGGCTGCAGCAAAGGCTGGCGCAGATATTATCATGCTGGATAACATGACTCCGGATATGGTTATACATACCCTGGAGGTGCTGAATTCCGGAAATTTAAGGTCAGGCAGGGTTATTGAAGTTTCGGGGACGATAAATGAGGATACTATCCTGAGTTACGCAGTCCCGGGTGTTGATATAATCAGCATCGGCGCCCTCACACATTCAGTCAGGAATTTTGATGTAAGTCTCGAGATCAGGAGTCCCTGACCCCGGCCACAGCTGTACGGGGAAAAAAGTTCTGTTTTTAAAAGCCATGAATGCCTTTCTTCTGGTGCCGGTTCACGGAATAGCTGCGTCCACGTTCAATAATACGGAATTGTCAAGGCCCCAGAGAGAAACTGCTCCAAGAGCACCAATTACACCCCTTCCACCATAAAGACTGACGTTATTGTGTTGCGCAACAAGGTCCGCAAATTCACGGCTGACTACCCCGGATCGCACTAACCTGCCATACTCCCTCAATTCAGGGAGTATCCGGAACCCGGTCCTAATTGCAATACCCCATTCGTGGGATAATGCCTCGTCATTGACAAACTTAATGACGCGGTTTTTAATCTGGTCTATCACCCCTGGTTCAGCAGCGACATCAATAAAACTACACGAATTTCCTGCTGTTTTACCTGGAAGTGCCGGGTATAGCATCGCAACATGATGTCCGATGGGAATCAACCCCTCCATACTGGTAATATGCTGCAGGAGGGCAAGTGCAAGTGCAAAAGTTGCACCCCCTTCCGGGCTGTCAGTATCGTCGATCCCAATAATCACGTGAGTCAGGGCACGGGTATAGACCTCCCCTTCGACGACACCTCCCATTTTCCGGGCTTTCACACGGGTGACCCCTTTTGCGCCTGACATCATATCCGTGAGTGAATAGGCAGGGCCGCCGATGCACCGGATCTCCTGGACTACCATATCACCTTCCCGGCGTACGCCGGTAACCCCGACAGCAGGGGACGGGTAAGCCCCAATCGATATTTCCCCCCGTCCAAGCTTCGCGCATTCCCGGAGTAATGTACCGTCCCGCTGGACATGGTTAAGCGCCCCACCAGCCATCCTGTGATGGTACCCGCAAAATGCTGCGCAGGCACCACTCATGCATTCGTGGTAGATCTCGACCCATCCCCCATCCACAGTGGTAAAAATCCTCCGGCATGCAGAGGACGGTAAAGCGCTGACCGCCGCGTACCGGGCGGGGTTGCGGCCCTGCTTGTGTTCCTTCATTACCACGCAGCCTTCGGAAACAAGGCGGTTGACCCAGTCCTGGGCAGTGCTCCTCGGTACATCCGCCGCCTTTTGTATATCGGTAACCGTAAAATAGCCCTGTTCAAGGGTGACCTGCCGCATCAGCTGCAGGTACTGCCTTCTGCGCTCAATTACTCCGTACATGGGACGAAATAAACAGGATATCCCCAATTATCGCACTGGCTGTCTCAACCGACCCTGCCCCTTTTCCGATCAGGGTAATCTCTCCTGCCATGTCAGTCTCAAGGGTAATCGCGTTTAAGGTACCTTCAAATACCAGGGGATGGTCTTTTCTGATAATCCGTGGCGAAACCCTGAGCACTCCCCGTTCAGGAAATGCCTCGGCTATCAGACGTATCGTACAGTCTTTCTCTTCAGCAAGCCGTAATGCATCGGTGGTGAGGAGATCAATCCCGGTAATGTCTACGCGGTCAAGAGATGCACCGTTATCCCAGATTGTGTTCGCGAGAATTACCAGCTTAATGGCTGCATCAATCCCCTTGACATCGTACGTTGGATCAGCCTCTGCATAACCAAGTTCCCGTGCCTCCGCAAGGGCCTGGTCATAGGTAAGCCCTTCTGCGGCCATCCGCGTAAGAATATAATTACAGGTACCGTTCAAAACGCCGTACAATGCCTGGAACTCATTCCCGGCAAGACCGTTGCCAAGTGTGTGCATGATGGGTATTGCGCCGCCAACGGTGGCCTCATAGCGGACGAGAACCCCCTTCTCTCCCGCGAGCCGGTTCAGCTCTTTTAAGTAAAGTGATATGGGCCCTTTATTGGATGTGACAATATGGCTGCCCCGTTCTATTGCCATTTTCATGTACGAAAGGGCAGGTTCACCGTTCCCTGCATTGGTAGGGGTCACCTCAACGAGGATATCGTAATCTGCACATGCAACGACATCTTTTGCCGTGATAGACGGATTTCCACAAGCCCCCGTCTTTTTTGATGAAAGGACGGCCCCGATATCCAGACCCTTAGGGTCAATCAGGCCGCTTTTCGAATCCGCCACCCCGGTTACGATAATGCCCAGGTCCTTCCTGGATATCATCTCGAGGACACCTTTTCCAACCGAGCCCATACCAAGGACTGCGACCCTGATTGTCATACGAGTTCCCCCTCAAGTGGCTCAATAATCAATAGTTTTTTGGTTTTTGCGACCTCGCGCAGGATATCGAGTGCAGAGTCCATATCCTGTTTTGAGACTGACTTGATGATAAGCCGGGCTGATGAGGGCTCGTT
>JALOPT010000057.1 GCA_025453715.1 Methanoregulaceae archaeon
AGTGGCTTTGCTCCCGGACAAAATCCCTGTCCCGGGAAATCTTCAGGTAGGATGCCTCGAGTTCAATGAGGGCTGCCATTAATGCTTCCGGGACATACTGCCCCCCGAATTTACCAAACCTGCCCGTTTTACCTGTCATCCGGTGCCTCTTTTACGTTTCGTATAAACCTGCTCACTAGACCCGGTTCTTTTATCCCGGGCCGGTTCTCAACCCCTGATGCCACATCTACGGCATACGGCCTGACATCTGCTATTGCATCCTTTACATTTCCAGGAGTGAGCCCCCCGGCAAGAATTACGGGGACCTTTGATCGCCGGACCACATCGCGGGCATACGAGGGGTCATAGTGCAGGCCCATTCCATGACTGTCATCAATAATGACCGCGTCACAGTCTTCCGGGAGCGGCTCACCTCTTCCAATTACCCGGATCAGCCTGCTTTCCAGGTCTTTGGGAAATGAAAACGGGTGAGATATCTGGATTGCAGAGGGATGCAACTCCAGCATCCTTGCAACATCATCCATGGAATGGGTATGGCTCACTGCCACTGTTGCGGTGAAAGGGCCGACTGCTTCAAAGATTTCCCGTGCACGTTCCATGCTTACCACCCGCTTTGATACTCCGCCTGAAAACATTACCACCCCTATTGCATCGGCGCCCGCGGCCTCTGCCTGGACAGCGTCCTCAACGGATGTAATACCACATATTTTTACGCGAATACAAATCCCTCCAGAACTTTTTCCGGTCGTGCTGATGCCATAATCGAACTGCCGATTAGAAAGGCATCGCAATACTTCCGAAGGTACCTCACATCAAACGGCCAGCATATACCGCTCATCGATATCAGCGTGATACCGTTCCGGTCCAGTTTTTCTGATAACAGTCTCGTCGTATTGAGGTTTGTCTGCATGGTCTTTAAGTCCCGGTTGTTAATGCCAATCAGGGTTGCCCCGGAGCTGACAGCAAGGGGAATCTCGTTATAGGAATGGAGTTCAACCAGCGGTTCGATAGCACACATCCTGCAGAACCTGACAAATTCCGGCAGGCGGTCACCGAGCACCGCTGCAATAAGGAGTATGGCGTCTGCCCCAAGCATCCGGCTTTCCATGATCTGCCGTTTATCGATAATGAAGTCCTTCTGAAGCACGGGGAGACCGGAAACCTTTCTTACGCGTGAAATGTTCTCTGTGGAGCCATGAAACCAGAAGGGTTCAGTGAGCACTGAAAGGGCCACGGCGCCCCCGTCAGTCATCATCCGGCACAACTCCTCCGGTTCCCCTTCACTCCTTATACAGCCTGCTGAAGGCGACGAATATTTAATCTCCGCAATGATCGCATTCCTGCCTTTTGCAGTGTGTATTGCCTGCTGCAGCCGCCCCGGCCCTGGAGGCCCGGTTATTGGAATGCCGGTGACATCCGGGAGCATTGCGACTCTTGATAGTGTCCGCTCGACAATTTCATCAAGTATCATACCTGACCCCCGGTAGCATCTACCAGTGCATTGAGTTTTTCCATTGCCCCCCCGGTATCAATTGAAATTTTTGCTTGGGTGATACCTTCCTGTATCGAGCCGGCCTTTCCGGCTGTATATATCGCAGCCCCGCTGTTGAGGAGGACAATCTCCCGGTGAGACCCTTTTTCCCCTGAAAGGACATCGACAAGGATCCTTGCATTCTCCCTGGAATCCCCTCCGGCTATATCTACCGGGTCAGCCTGAGCAAAACCATAGTCACTGCAGTGGATCATCCTGTCGGTTATCCGGGACCCTGACAGTTCAGTCACCAGGGTCTCCCCGGTAGTCGTGATTTCATCAAGACCGTCCCCATGGACAATCATAGCCCTTGATGTACCAAGGTCGTGGAGGACCTCTGCAAAAATCCGGTTAAGTGCAGGGCTGTATACACCGATTAACTGCTTATCTGCCCCGGCCGGGTTTGTCAGGGGACCAAGAAGGTTAAATATTGTCCGAATCCCTATCTCACGCCTTGATGCGGCCACGCAATTCATCGCAGGATGGTAGATAGGAGCATACAGGAAGGCAATACCAGTTTCCCTGATAATTTCATCGTTACGCGTTGGTGAAACCGACAGGTTTACTCCGAGTGTTTCAAGCACATCAGCCGAGCCGCAGCGGCTCGAAACACTCCGGTTCCCATGTTTCACCACCGGGACACCGGCCCCGGCGGCAACAAACGCAGCAGCGGTACTGATATTGAAACTTCCCTTCCCGTCTCCACCAGTCCCGCAGGTATCAAGGAGTGCCCCTGGATGCCCCCCGCGGAAAGGTACCGCATGGGCCCTCATTACACGTGCAAACGCCGCAATCTCAGCCGCAACTGGCCCCTTTGCCTGCATTGCCGCCAGGAATGCCCCGGTTTGCGCCCCCGTTGCTTTCCCTCCAATGATTTCCTGCATGACAGTTCCTGCCATTTCCCTGCTGATACTCCGCCCGTCTATCATCGAGCCGATCGCCTGCCGGATCGCAAGATCAGTATTCATGCTTCCACCTCCTTACCGTAAAGGAAGTTCCGGATAATGCCAGGCCCGTTTATACTGAGAATACTTTCAGGATGGAACTGGACGCCTTCGATCGGGTATTCCAGGTGGCGGACACCCATGACATATCCATCATCAAGACTTCGTGCAGTGACTTCGAGCGATGCCGGCAGTGATTCGGGATCAACAATGAGTGAATGGTAGCGTGTCGCGGTAAACGGATTTTCTATCCCCTGGTAAATCCCTTTCCCGTCATGGTTTACCTGGGATGTCTTTCCATGCATCAGGTGGTACCCCTGTATAACCGACGCCCCGGCACTATGACAGATGGCCTGGTGACCCAGGCAGACACCCAGGGTAGGAACTGTCCGTGAAAGGGTCCTGAGGGCATGGAGACAGAGACCTGATCCCTTCGGGTGGCCCGGCCCGGGCGAGAGAATTACCCTGTCAGGGTCGATTTTTTTTAGTATTTTTGGATCTGCATCGGATTTCACGACAACAGGGTCTGCCCCGAGCGCTCCGACGAGCTGGACAAGGTTGTAGGTAAAACTGTCATGGCAGTCGATGACAAGAACCTTCATGCCAGCCCCCCTGCAAAACGGATAGCAGATCGCATGGCCTCGGCCTTGTCGTTTGCTTCGGTCCATTCCTTTGAAGGACATGAGTCGGCAACAATACCTGCTCCTGCCTGGACGGATGCAATGCCATCCTTTACATCGGCAGTCCTGATCGCAATGGCAAATTCAAGCTGATTATCGAACCCGATGTACCCGACTGCACCTGCATACAGCCCCCGTTGTTCCGGTTCAAGTTCGTCAATTATCTGCATTGCCCGGATTTTCGGTGCTCCTGTTACCGTTCCGGCAGGGAAACATGCCTTGAACCCGTCAAAACGGTCTGATTCTGGCCTGATCTCCCCGGTTACCGTTGAAACGATATGTTGGACATGGGAGTATTTTCCGATTTCCATGAACCGGGGTACCTTTACTGAGCCAAATCTGGAGACGCTTCCCACATCGTTCCTTGCAAGGTCCACCAGCATGACATGTTCTGCACGTTCCTTTTCATCGTGAAGGAGATCGAGTGCAAGGGTAGTATCCTCATCAGGTGTATGTCCTCGTTTACGGGTACCGGCTATCGGGACGGTGGTAAGATTTTTTCCTTCCACGCGGACGAGCATCTCCGGGCTTGCACCGACTACCGCATGCCCTGGAAAATCCAGGAAATACATGTAAGGGCTCGGGTTTACTATCCTGAGTGCCCGGTAAAGGGCAAACGGATCTCCCGTGAAGGGGAACACTTCTTTCCTTGAAATGACCGCCTGGACGATTTCACCTTTTCTGATATAATTCTTGACCAGTTTGACCGAACGGATGAATTCATTCCTTCCCTGGCCGGACAGAGTGATAACCGGTTGTCGAGCAGTAGTACTGTTCCCTTCGTGTTGGGTAGGGAGAACTGTTATCTCCTTTACGTTGAGAGTTTTTGTGTCAACCGGAAATTCGTACACTCCGGGGGAATCTGCAGTATCTGCTCTGGAACCCGGAAGGGTAAAAGGCCCCCCATCCAGAAGTCGCTTTATAACTTCAATTTGTAACGCCAGGGCTGAATTGATGCGTTCATATTCATCCACAGGGTCAATTTCTCCGGTAATTATTGCATTGCAGATAAGTGACAGGGTATCGTTCCGGTGATCAAATACGATACATTCCGTGCATAGCATGAATTCCGCAACGGTTGTTCCGGTATCCGGCTGGTGCCTGCTGGCTCCAATCCCGGGAATGAGGGAGTGCACGAGGTCGTATGAGAAATATCCGGCAAATCCCCCGGAGAACCGCGGTACCATGGAGGGTATATAATTAAATACACCGGATATCGCCTTCATTATTTCAATTGCGTCAGTTCCGGATACATTCCTGAAAAGTGAGACAAGCCGGGGGTCACCGGTGATGCGGGTGGCCGTCCCGATCGAGATATGAAGAATCGGAGAAATTCCAAGGAATGAATATGATTCAGCCCTGATATCCCGGTCCAGTGACTCGAGGAGAAATCCTCTGCTGCCGCCCGTGCTTGGACTCACTGTACCTTCAGTGGTACACATAAAGGACCTATAAAGATCAACGGGAGATATCCCATTCCGGGAAAAAGTAATACTGAGCGGAATTACGACAGGTTTTACAGATTCATCTGCGAGCCTGCAAAAATCAGTCCTTGTGAGACTTACGGCCCCCTCTATTCCGCCAGGTATCCCCATTCCACCGGCATCACCTTTGAATAGCAGGTACCGGAATTTCCCGGGCCCCGCCTGTTTATTTTCTCCCTTAAAGGAGGTAAATCATTCATACCACCTTATTGTAGTTGTAATAATAAATACATTGTGGTATTTTATTGTACATTGTTGTACAAATTTTTATTGTTGTCCCGTTCATCCCGACTTCCGGGCAGATATGTTCGTGAAACCGGGATCATTCCTGTACCGGAATAAATAAGTAAACCGGCACAGCATCTCATCTTTACAGTAATTTCATTTTCATCAACGGGATAATCACACTGACATCCAAAATGATCAGAAAACTAACGATAGAATGGGAGCATACACCAGACCTCGCTGAAGTCCCGGTGATAACGTCAGATACCAAAAAGACATTCTGCGGGCTCCTCATGGAACTTCAACCGGCCTTTGAACGGGAGGGTATTATCCTGAAGTTTACATCCATGCCGATAAGCAGTCCGGCGGGAAGACAATGCCGGATCACCCTTAACGGGAGATCACTTGGGGACCTCATCATGGAAGTAGCAGGAGAGCAGCGTCTTTGTGAGGGGAGAAGGTGCGAAATAAATATTCCGGTTAATTTTCCTGACATTTTAATAGGAAAGATCCCTTATCGGAGTGTCCCTGACCTGATACTCCGGAAAGTCTTTCTCCGGGCCTGCGGTGTCATCTGAAGTAAAAAACAGAATCCGCCATTTTCAGGTATTCCTCCGGGGTCCGGGATTTTAGCAGATCCACGGGTAAATTATATGGCTTTCTGCGGCGTTTCATTACCTATGAGATCATGTAACCGGTTGCTGTTTATTGCAGGATTAGTGGTAATTATAGCATTATGTACTCTGTTTGCCGGATGCACCTCAATGCAGGAGATCGTACAGCCTCCTGCAACAACCCCGCTGCCAGCACCTGTAGAGACAACAGGACCTGTGGGCACAAACGTGGTACCAACAACAGCGGTCGTACAGACATTGCCAGCGGAACCCATACGAAAACCACTCTCTGATACGGAGTTTCTGCTTGCTTATAATACGTCCCAGGCAAAGATCCTTGATCTTGTCATCACCATCAATACCGAACTTATAAAAGACAGCGTACAGGGAAATATATCACCGGATTACACGGCACTCGGGAGTTATGCCCGAAGGCTTGGTTCATCTGCAGATGAAGAGATTGCCGGGATGTTAAAATTCAGGGAGATTTCAGACCAGGCCAATGAATCCAGAAAGGAATACTATATAAATTACCTTATGCGGCTGAAACCGTTTGCAGCAAACCTTGAAACAGGGTCATCTCTCGCTCAGAAACGTGATTTCAACCTGGCATCAAGGTTTTTTTCAAACGCGAAAAATGATCTCACCCTTGTACGCGCCCAGGAGATGCCGGAACATCTGAAGGTAATCTCACAGGTCCGGGAGAACCTCGGCCCGTTTATGGATAGGATAGAACAACAGGGAACATATCCTGTTCCAGCGTAATAAATCAGGCTGTTTAGGATAATTACCCCGGCGGATCTGGCATAGAGCGGCACAACAGAACGGTTGTAACCGTTCAAATGGAAATCATCACTCTATGCCACCTGCAACATCGGAGCACCTGTACCACCCAGCCGGCACTCCAACGCTGCAATTCGAATGTCCCTTTAAAGGTGTATATATTGATACGATAGAACCGGTTCAACAGGGGGCCAGAGGAGTTCCATACCGTTTCCCCGAAGTAACATTTTGTCCCTCATGTCCTGGCACAAGAGACCTGCCAGGTACCCTTGGGATGAACTAATCACTTTCACACCCCGTGTGTGTCACATTTATTACGAAGAATGAAAAACGGGATAGCTGGTTGTTAGTATGGAGTGGAAAAAATTCATTATTGCATGGGTTACAGGTTCATTACTCCTGTATATCACGATGTTTCTGATCTCTTCGATTACCATGGTGATTGCACCCTTTAATATTTTTGAAGTAGCGGGTATGAGATCAGCAACGGACCCCGTTATGATGCTCTATTACCTGTACCCAATCGTTCTTGGATTGATCACCACGGTAGTATTTTCTATTGTCAGGAGCGCCCTGCAGGGGTCATATATTGAAAAAGGACTCGTTTTTGGAGCGATACTATTCATGCTCCTCACGGTTACAAGCGGGTTCATCATTGTTACCTCCATGCAGTACCCGCCCGGTTTCTATGTTGATATGATTCTTAACGGTCTGATCAGTTATCCGTTACTTGGCATCCTGTATGTGATTATATGGGAGAGGTGCCCGTACTGCAGGGCCGGCAGCGAGAAACCCTGATATTCCCTGGAAGAGTATTTTCCCGACAACCAGGAAACGTAAGAATACAATGATATGACCCGGAGTAACTTTCGAGACCCGTACCGGTTAATGCCATTTTGACGTGGCAAAAAGCCCCAGGATTATGGCAATAATCAACAGGATCCCTGTTAAATACATGGATTCAAGGACGGCAAGGCCGGCGGAATAGGCAAAGAGAACCGATACCAGCCCGGTCACCCGGCCCTGTTTATAAGCGGTTATGACAGATAAGAGAAGGAGGACCGTCGGAAGAATTACGAAAAAAAACCTGACGGCCGGATCATGCAGTACCTCATCCGCCGTACGCTCTGCTAGGGCGAGCAGGATAGTCTGCGGATTAATTCCTATCGCAGTCCAGAGACCTGAAAGAAACCCGAGACCGATTACAGACTCCCGGATGAAGAGGCCTGATTTTTTACGCATAAACCTGTATATAATTTTTAGACACAGGGGTGCAAATATTCTCCCATACCAATGGATAAAACAATTTTCGTTTGAAAACACTTGTTCTTCCTTTAATCCAGGTGATTCGCTGACGCGGCAGTAATCATACAGCCAGTTATTCAAATAGTAACGTTAAGGTCACAGATGCCCCCTTCCTGGCCAGCGACCGCATACATTTCCCGTATTTTTTACCTTAGTAGTGAACCAGATATCAGGATATCACAGATTTAACGTGGCAAAGGTCGTGATTACCAACCCCTACGGTTTAAGTAGTTCCAGAATAAGATTCCCTTATGAAACCGCTCACCCTGATCCTCATCGTAGCATTAATTGCTGTCACACTTTCAAGTGGCTGCCTTGAGAATGCGCCCCCGCCGAAAAAAGTAGTGACGCCGCAGGTAACCACCATAATCCCGGAAACCACCCTGACACCAGTACCTGTTTTATCAACTCCAGCGGTTATCACAGGGACTCCGGTTCAGACTACGGTTGTTACACCGGTTGCAACGGTTTTATCCGCAGATGCTTTTGTAATTAAACCTGAAATTGAGCCCCCAAATCTTAGGATCCTGAAAACGGTGGAGTTACGGCCGGAGGTAGGGAAGCTTATTATTACCGGGATTGCAAAGAACGATGGAAAAACAAGTGTCCCTCGCGCAGAAATCCAGATAAAATTCTTTGACGCAAATAATAATTTAATCACCAGTTCGAAAACATCAACCGACAATTTCGATGCTGGCGGGACATGGGAATTTACGGTGGTATATCCGGGTCCGGATTCAGGAAAAGTATCTTCCTTCAAAATCACTATCACCCAGGTATAATGGAAGGAACGGATGAAGGAGCATGGACTAATAATGGCAGGTTTTGCAGCCTGTTTTTTTAAAAAACTGGATTATATCAATCCTTTTTGAATATTTTACGGTTCAACCACTGGCTCTGCAGAAGCACATAAGAGGGAGGTTCACACCCGGACCAGTGAAAGGACCTTGCTACAAAGTCTCTTTCCAGTGGTATCCGTTCAGGCTTATTTGGGGGAAA
>JALOPT010000220.1 GCA_025453715.1 Methanoregulaceae archaeon
CATGCAGATAAATTCGGGGAACGTCAATACCGCTTCAAGAGTGGGAACAGGAATATGATGCTCCGGTTTGCGGCATGTTTCGGGATGTTCTCAATCATGCGGGACATGCATATTTCCCCGAACACTCTTCCGATGAAAATGTACGAGCTCTCCACTTACTCGTTCCGGCATGAACAGAAGGGGGAGGTCATCGGGCTCAAGCGCCTGCGGGCATTTACCATGCCCGATATGCACTCGCTCTGCACCGACATGCCGGAAGCACTGAAGTGTTTCGAGGAACAGCTTGACATGGGCTGGAAAACAGGGAAAGACTTTGGCACCGGACTCGTCGGAGTCTTCCGGTGTACCCGTGACTTTTACACGGAACATGAAGGGTGGGTAAAGAAGATTGTGGCGGACTCCGGTGTCCCCCTCCTGATAGAGATCCTATCGGACCGGGTCCATTACTGGATTGCAAAGATTGACCTCGCAGCAATAGACGGCCAGGGCCGCCCGATAGAAAATCCGACCGTCCAGATAGACGTCGAGAGCTCGACACGTTTCGATATCAAGTACCACCTGATGGACGGGACCGAAGTCCACCCGCCTATCCTCCACTGTTCTCCAACTGGCAGCGTGGAACGGGTAATCTGTGCAATCCTTGAAAGTACTGCTTCAATGGAGGTACCGATGCTGCCCGTATGGCTATCCCCCTCCCAGGCCCGCGTGGTCCCGGTTGCCGAACGTCACCTCCCGTTTGCGGAAGAGATCGCAGAGCGTTTAAACCTTGCGAACATCCGTACGGACCTCGATGACCGTGACGAGAGTGTGGGTAAGAAGATCAGGGAATCCGGGATGGACTGGGTACCGTATGTCATCGTTGTCGGGGATGCCGAGGTCGAAAGCGGGAAATTAACTGTCACCATTAGAAAGGAATCGGCGAAGGACAAGCCCCACAAAGTCACGCTCACTGAAAAAGAGGCAATCGCAGTGATCAGGCAGGACATAGGCGGCATGCCGTTCCGCCCACTCTATACGCCAAGGAAACTTTCTAAAAAGGCTAAGTATATCTGATACTTTTTTAATTATTTTCATTTTAGGATTCGTTTATGGCACCAGTTCAGGACGGGAGATACAGGACCTGCGTCAGCAACGGGCTGATGGTTGATATTGTCCAGAAAGAGGACCAGAGGACAGGAAAGAAGACCCGTGGCATCGTAGGGGAGATCCTGACGAACTCTTCGTTCCATCCGCATGGCATCAAGGTCAGGCTCGCTGATGGAAAGGTAGGCAGGGTCGGTAGCATAATTCTCACTGACAAGCCCGGATAGAAACAAAATTATTTTCTTAAAACCTTATTTGGGGCGGTCAAAGCCCATGACAGGATTTGAGTAAGGAGGCCCCTTTTTCGGGGCCTTTCTCTCTACAGTATGCCGTATCCGTATGGACGTTCGGATTCCGGCCTATCCTTCATAATGGAATGAGAAGGAAAAGCTTGTTATCTTACCACTTGCTGACACAATCTGCGAGTAAGAGAGTTGTGACGACGGAGACCGGCTGCTTACGCCTCCGTACGCGGAGACCGATCCCAATGCGTACGGCCCCGACACCGTGGTGAATGCCGGTTGTGCTGATGTTGCTCCCGGGAATCCCTTGATGCCATACGACAATGCCCCTGGTACATCTGCCAGCGCGACAGGAGCAAGGAAAAGCCCCATAACAAGGACGGCAATGAGCAGGGCGCGGCTGCCCGGTAGTTTCAGTATATTCATAAATTCATCTCCTATTTCTCCGGAAACAAATTAAACCAGGTATATCTGTTGGACATACTGCTGTTTGAACTGGATCCCGGGTAACGCGAAGTGGTCACGGATATGACTGTACCCTACCCCGGCGCTACAGCATTCTGTTGAGCCCTTTCCTATTAAAAATAGTCTGATAGTACCAGTTCAATGTTATACGGCTATAGGAAATTTTTTGTTACAAAAAACCACCATGAGAATCGGGAAAAAATTTATATGGGATCTGATTGATTTCAAGGTGGATAGCTGATATCAGGTGCAGTTTTTACGATATAACCAATATTATGTAGTCTACGGCCTTAGTGCAAATGACAAGATAAAATATTACTTCACGCTCCTCCAGACTGCACAATCACATGCTGACCACCCGGGAACCGGGTCTTCCTGCCTCTCCCGGGAACGTGAAACAGCGGGGATCACTTCAGACTTCTTCGATCGCATTGTCCCCGGGTCGAAAAAGACCGGGCCTTCCCTGTACGAGATCCCAGGGCTTAATAGCCTGTTAAACGATGTTAAAACCTGTTTCCACGAGATGCTTGCCCCCGTCGAGAAATACGGTCTTTCGGAAGCGAAAGAATACCGTGAAAGGCTTAAATCACTCATTAAAGAGATCCCTGATGATGGCGGGGAAAGCATCAGTGGCCAGGTGATTGCGCAGATCACCGCCGGGGAGAAAGGCGGCCCGGACAGCCTGCATGTCCTCCTCATGGATATGCACAAATCGTTAAATACCCTCCAGAAACTTATTTCAACAGAAACTATCGCGGGTGCGATGACCTATAATCTCAGGGAACCCGATAAGGACCTTGTGGTTGCGTTCATGTCAGGCTTAAACAGGACCGCTCCCCTGAAATTTGACCATCCCGGACTCGGTACCACTGCGACTAGTACAAACGGAAGGTTGGTAATCCAGAATGATATCGGGGTAACTGATGCACATGTCCTGGTTATTCATGCAGAACCGGGGCTCGTACGTATCACGTATACTGATATCCATATGCCAAGACTCCAGTTCTTCCAGGGATTGTTCGATTCATGGAAAGTTGTTTGGGAGGATACCCGCTCCAAAAAAGCCGGGGCTGATTTTGAAAAGAAACTGTACCACCTGTCAACCGGTCACTATTATTCTGTAGACGGGGACGATCAGGGGCGGTTCCTGGAATTCCTGGGGTCGAGAATTGTATTCCTTATTGACTGGAACCGTGCGAGAAAGAGGCTTCGGAGTTTCCTCCCGAACAAGGACTGTGTCAGCGTGCTCCGGTGGGGTGCGGAGCATGAGACTGGTCATATGGGTTTCCTCCAGCTTGGCGGAGAAAAACTGATTTATGATGGCCTTGAAATGGCAGCACGGATGCCATTACGGTATGGTGAACCATTGCACCAGATTCTCGGGCGGGAAAAAACAATTGAGTATTTTCAATGGGTATTGAACGCATCGACTCAGGGGCTCCTTGCAAACCATCCACGCCTCCTGATACAGGATGAAATCAAGGCAGAACTACTCAGGTATTTCCACTCGGCTCATGAAAACCTGATGGAAATCTGTGAGTCCCATGCAAT
Source organism: Methanoregulaceae archaeon (assembly GCA_025453715.1). Taxonomy (GTDB): domain Archaea; phylum Halobacteriota; class Methanomicrobia; order Methanomicrobiales; family Methanospirillaceae; genus CAIKOD01. Next base: position 3,342 of record JALOPT010000220.1, read on the forward strand.
TCTCACGGTTGAACTCGCAATGGCAGTCCGTGATTCTCTCCTCCATATCGAGAGAAAGGATAACAGTGGGTTTACTGAAAGAACTGCACGGCGTGCCAAGAACTGGGAGAGCGAGGCTGATTGCCTTGTTTCAAAGGTACGGTCACTTTCCCTCCGGTTCGAGGCAGCGAGGCAGTATACTGACCTGATCAACATGGCAGATGATGCCCTGGATTTCCTCGAGGAAGCAAGTTTTTTCACAACTCTTGTCCCAAAAAGCACCCATTCCGGAAGGCTGTTGAAAGAACTTGTCACACTCGGGGAGATCGCAGTAAAAGGGAGCCAGGAATACTTAAAAGCCGTTATCGCATCACAGTACCTCACCAAGGGGTACAGCAGGGAGGAGATGCGGGACTTCATCAGGGCCATTGACCGTGTAATCAGCCTGGAGCGGGAAGCGGATGAAGCTCTTCGGAAAACGGAGAAAGTGATCCTTCTTGAAACGACGGATTACAAGGAGCTCAGGGTATTCTTTGAAATTGCAAAGATCATAGAAAATTCAACGAATTCCCTGATGAAGGCCGCATTCGCATTAAGGGAAAATGTCCTTGAGAGTCTGAACTGGTAACCATGACGAAACAATTATCTCCAAAAATTGCCTTTTTCGGGCAGGGACTGAGATCAGAAATTCCGTCAGAAGAATTTGGTAACAAGGCGGCAGGCCTTGGGACCATGTCTTTGCTTGGCGTACCGGTACCTCCCGGATTTTCACTGAATATTTCGATATGTGAAGATTATTACCGGAACGGTATGCAAATCCCTCCCAGCCTGCCAGACCTGCTCCATGAAGGGATATCATTTCTTGAAAAGTCCACGGGCCTGATGTACGGGAGCCCTAAAAAACCACTTCTTGTGTCGGTGAGGTCCGGTGCACCCGCATCGATGCCCGGGATCATGGACACTATCCTCAACGTCGGCCTGAACCAGGAAACCGTACGCGGGCTGGTCTTCCAGACAGGGAACCCACGGTTTGCATGGGACTCCTATCGGAGGCTCATTGAGAATATCAGTGAAATCGTATTCAACCATAACCCCCGGCAGTACCATTCCCTGCTGTCCGGTATCATGGAGAGCGAGGGCAT
>JALOPT010000058.1 GCA_025453715.1 Methanoregulaceae archaeon
CAGTTACTACCTCTGCAGATGATGCATTTGTCCATAACGATGCAACGGTCCAGGTCGTACTGAACTATGCAATTAATGTCAAGCCATACGGTACGTCACAGGGCCAGATCCCGGCAAGTGGCTCAACGATGGGTTATCTGAAAGCACATGTCCAGGAAGGCAGGGAGTGGGCCTACGATCCGGTTACATACATCCCATTAAAAGCAGAAGACCTTACCTACTCCGAGACAGCGAGTGCACTGGGAACCATTACGGCCTTCAATAAACAGTTCGCGTATTCCTCGCAGGTAGCTTCGGTGCCTGTTATCCACGGATTAGGCTAAGGCTGAAGCGAGTATCTCAAAAATCTTTTTTTTCACCAGGTATTAAACATCAGCCTGTGTGCCCCGGCCGTGTTAACCATAACAGGAAATATCTCCTTCCAAAGAGAGGAAAGGCCCCTTCTTCATACCAGTTCCATTGCTGGCCGGGTATGACACCTGTCCGGGATCTCTTTTGAGTATAATTGCCAGGTAGTGCCATAGAAATAGTGTCTTACCGGGACTCTGTCAGGAAACTGATTATTGCCCTGCAAAGGACGTCCGGGCACTGGTACTGCAGACCGTGCCCTGCACCCGGGACCTGCAGGCACCGTGCACCGGGGATCCGTTCAGCAAGGAGCAATGCGTTCCTCCCGGGAATGATCACATCCTCTGTTCCGGTAATAACCAGCACCGGGCACCGGACCCCGGGCAACCGTTCATATGATCCCGACCACCGGGTAAACGCCTCTGCCTGGCGGGCCGCAATGTCTTCCCGTGTGATCTCGTGTACTTCGGGGCAGTACTGCCATGGGTCATGCGCTGCAAGCCAGCCTCCCGGAAAGAGCACGGAAAACATCCTGTTCGCCAGGTCCTCATGGCTACCGCTCTTGTCTGCAAGTGTTTTCCAGGTATCGTGTGGCACCGATTCTGCCTTGTCTCCCCCGCAGGTACCGGCAACAAGGATGAGCCGGTCAACCACTTCCGGCTTTCCAAGCACGAGTTCCTGTGCAATAGATGCACCCATGGAGAGACCAAGAATATGGGCCCGGGAGACCTGCAGGGCATCCATCAGGGCAAGTGTATCGTCTGCGAAGAGGGGAATGGAGAATGGCTCGTCTGATGTGGAAGAGTACCCGGTACCCCGGTTATCAAAAATGATTACTCGGAAGAACGCAGCAAGCTTTGCAAGTACCGGCGGGTTCCATGTGTCCATTGTTGAGGCAAAACCATTGATCATGACAAGGGGATACCCGGAACCCATCTCCCAGTACGCAAGCGTGACCCCGTTCACACCGACTGTTTTTACACCCTCTCCAGGCGGTCCTGCCATGCTATCTCCCCGGGGACCTTTTCGTGTTCTGGGCGATGACAATTACCATGAAGGGAGATATCCTCACGGTATCTTTTCTTTTTTCCGGTTGCTCCGGTACCGGTAGCCCCCGATCCATCATCACCGGCAAGGTTGTGGAAGTGCGTGCCCCTGGCAAGTTGAAAAATGGCCTGCCCAGTAAGACGAGGGAATTAATGGCTGATTACACGAATAAAAAAAAGGAGTGGTTATGCATTCTTCATTTTTGCTTTTCCAACGAACCCATCCTTGCCCAGGTAATACATAAAGCCCTTTTCTCTTACAATCTTCTCTGTACCGATTTTTTTCTTTTTCCCGGTTTTGTTGTGTTTCATAGGGGCTGCCCAGACATATCCATCCTTACCCAGGTAATAGAGAAAACCTGTCTCGCGTTGAATCTTTTCTTTTCCAATTTTAGTACCCATAAGCCACCTCAAACCCAAATTCGGGTGAGATAATTAGGATAATATCTTATGGTATAAATACCCTTCGCCTATATCTTACTTTTTGAGCCTGTTTTAGGGATTGGAAGTCGCTATGTGGAGATGGGGACGAGATATTTGATTGCCAGGGAACGGTTGTCATGCATTGAATCCGGTCTTCCCTGGAAAAGGAGACCGATAACCATTACATTTCCCGAATACTGTCTTTCACGAAGAAAAATTGGTCCTGTAGAAATCCTCTTAAATCTATCCTGCAGGTTGGGAATTCCAAAATTTAGTTACGTTCCCGGGTCTCTGCCCAGCCGCATTGGCGACCCCGGGTTGGGATAAGGAATGACCTCCAAATCTCTGAAATGTCCTTGAATGTCCCTGTTGAACCCTGCCAATAAATATCGTATCGGGTGTGGGGCAGGGATAAAGTGAAACCTCCTCCTGTCTACGTATCTCCTATTTTTACTATGCAGGGTTTCGACAGAGCAGAAAAATTTTGTTATAACCATTTCTTAAACCGTTATTATTCTGCTTCAGGCTATCACGGATAGTATTTCAGCTCATTGATCTGTTTTGCATTGCCCGGATTTTGAACATTTAATTTACCAGTCTGATGAATTACTGGTCTAATCCGGGTAAATGCTGCGGAATACCGCCGGGATTAACCGAAGCGAAACACGTACCTGTCGGCTTGCATGCCAACCCCTGTTTTTTAGGGGATTCTTACCCTGAATGGAAACGAATTATTTATTCGATGAACATGCAATTCCAATGATAGGTCCCCATGAGAAAAACTGCCGATCTGGTGAACGAGATGTTCGATGAAGCAAAAGGAGCCCGCCTTGTTGCAATTGCAGTCGGGTTTGAAACTGAAACAGAATTTGTTTTCAATACGACACCTCACCCGCTTGAAAAACTGAATTACCTTGTAGGGAAAGGAGGGGCTCCAGTCGGTCTGCTCCGGTTTGAGCGCGAGGGGTCCGGGCTGCAGGGATCATACCGCCCATTTGAGGAATATAAGGATGAGCCATGGGCAAATGAGTATCTTGCAGGCCTGTTAAAGAATGCCGCAGAGATTATTGCGTTAAGCCAGCATGGGCCGGCCTTTCCGGCGGCGTATTGAGGTACGGGACAACCCCAAGGACGGCAGATTAGCGGAAAAATACTTTTTCGCCGGATAACTGGTATCAACACGGTCTTTTTGGGAAAAACGGGAGAGTAATTCATACCTCGTGATTCAATAGCATTCACCGGGGAAGAACGGATTTACCGGGTTGTAATCTTCCGGTTCGGGTATACCGTAGAATATGTGTTCATCCGGACCCCGTATATGCTCCATGAATTGTTATCTGACGTTTTTTGCCAGGTCAGTCATTCCCCCGCACCAGTGCTTCCACTACCCTGCAAGAGGTCAGATACTGTTAAAAATTTGAAAATTGAGTGAGCCTTCCGTTTCCCTACAAATACAAGCATTTTGGGACCCGGCAACGCTATATCCGTTTATAGCAGTCCTTAATAGGAACTAAAAATAAGTGGAAATACCAGTCGGTTCACTTGATCTTTTTCTCAAGTTTCTTGAGCTTTTTCTTTGCTTCCTGGCTACCCGCAGCCGCCTGCTTCGAGAGCTCTTCTGCCTTAACCTTCTTGGCTTGGTTCAGCTTCACCAGTTGTTTCTTACTCGTTGGCATACAATCACCTCGCTTACGCCTTTGGCTGGTTCTATTTATCATCTTTTCTTCTTAAAAATACACCCGTATCATTGTACTAAAAATTCAGACCAGGAGTTTGCCTGATACGACATGTACCGCGTGGCCTTCGAGGATGACGCGGTCTCCTTTCAGTTTCATGCGGACCGATCCCCCCCGGTCCGAGCACTGGAACCCGACCATCTCCGTCTTATGTAATTTCTCTCCCCAGTAAGGCCCAAGGCAGCAGTGGGCCGAGCCGGTTACCGGGTCTTCCGGTACCCCCACAGATGGCGCAAAGAACCGGGAGACGAAGTCAATGTGCGGAAGGTCGGAAACCGCCGTGACGATGATGCCCCGGGCCCGGATGGCGGCAAGGGCATTTATGTCTGGCTCGAGACTACAGACATCATCGGCAAGCGGCAGTTCCACTAAGATATCGAACCGGTTCCGGCCGGTATACACGGGCTCGACCCCGAGCGCCTGGCCAAGACCGGGCACCGGCATGGATGCGGCAGCAGGCTCTGCCGGGAAGTCCATGCTGATCCAGTCTTCGTCCTGCAGGATAACCAGTGTACCGGAGAGGGTCTCAAATGCAATAGGTTTCTCCCGGGGAACGCGACCCGTCTCCCAGAGCACCGATGCAGCGGCGAGCGTGGCATGGCCGCACAATTCCACTTCCTTCTCGGGAGTGAACCACCGCAGGTTCCAGTTCTCGCCAGCAGGGAAGAGGAAGGCAGTCTCGGAATGCTTCAGCTCAGCTGCCACCTGCTGCATCCATACCGCATCGGCCGGACCATCCGGGATACAGACACCCGCAGTGTTGCCGCTGAACGCGGAGCGGGTGAAGGCATCAACGAGGTGCAGTTCTGCTTGCATGGAGGAGAGATTGCGTGCCGGGGGTTTAAAAATTCTGGTGGGAGGCGAATCGGTATATAATAGAAGATTTCAGTTTACAAACGATTGATAAATCGTTTGATATGAACGCAAGCCCTGTCAGGCCCCCGCCAGTATCAAAAACATGAGGGAGTATCTGCCAACGGGCCGTGACCCCTGACGAGAAAATTATCAACTTCGCTACCTTTTTTTTCTCTTTTAAAAAAATGAGGGGCCTGATTATGGCAGGAAGTAAAAATAACTGCAGAATATGTAACTATATGAGGTAAGTTGAAACAAATGGAAGAGAAAAGAAACGAGGTTAATGATTCACTTCCGGTAAAATCACTGGTAGTTGTGTTTTCCTACCATCATAAAAATACTGAGAAGGTAGCATCTGTCATCGCAAAAGTCCTTGATGCACCGGTAAAAACGCCCCAGCAGGTTACCCCTGAAGAGCTCCAGGAGTACAGCCTGATAGGTTTTGGTTCAGGAATATATTCCGCAGAACACCACAAATCCCTCCTAGATCTTGCCGATAAACTGCCGCAGGCGGGAAACAAAAAAGCGTTCATCTTCTCAACCTGCGGTGTCCCGGCTTTCGTGTATGATGGTGAACGATTCAGGGAATTTGTGTTAAAAAATCACTTGCCGCTCCGCGAAAAACTCGTGTCCAGGGGTTATACGATTATTGATGAATTTGGGTGCAGGGGTTTCAACACGAATAGTTTTCTTAAGTATTTTGGGGGACTGAATAAGGGCAGACCGGATGCAGAAGATCTTAAGCACGCAGAACAGTTTGCTCTGAACGTGAAGGCGATGGCCGAAGGAAACAGGTCATAACGATCAAACAGGACAACAACACAGGGAAAAACGGCTGATCCCAGTCGTTGTATTCCTGGAGAAATCCCGCGAACCGCCGAAGACCACGAACTTCCCCTGTACCATTTGCCGGCTGTGAGGGGTCAGGGGTTGCCGTTCTGACAACCGGGACGTTTTGCCCGGATTTCGGGAGATTCGTACATCCACCGAGGGATAATAATCCATACCATTACAAGGAAAACAGGGAGTGGTCGGGTTGCCGGCTGCAGTCTTTCATTGCCTTCGGTAAAAATATGACGAAACCATTCAGAATGAACGGGCAGAGGAGACCGGTAATCCATGAGGTAAAGGAGGATTCAGGTATAATATCCGGAAGAGGGCCGTTACCCGTTATCCTGTTTCAACATGGCAGGCCCCGGGTTCCTGCATTTCAGTAATAACCCTGTTAATATTTTTTACAAACAGGAAGAGCGATATCAGGGCAGCAATCGCACATCCATACAATGCAATAAAGAGGACCAGGTTATACGAACCGGATGCTAATTCAATTGCCTTTACCAGAAGACCAAGGATGATAAAAAGAACACACCATTGGACCGGGCAAAGTATTTTCGGCCAATCCATATTACAAAGAAGGTATTATTTTTTTTATTGATATTGATGCTGCTTTTGTCAGGCAAAGCGGTATGAATTTCGAGGGGCCGGTTCGACGCTGCCCATGTTGTACACAGCCAGTTCTCTACCGGTATCCCGGGATTCCCGGAGCCTATACATGTTCAAATTTCCGTGCAGTCTTGCCGGGATCGTGTGTGGTGGATTGCCTCGCCGTTCGTCGATAAAAATGGGCATGCGGTTTTATACCTGTTTTATCCGGGAAGACGAACACTGCAAAAACCTTATTATTCCCCGGCTTTCACACTATGACAGTATGGGATTAAAAGAAGCCTTTACCGAAGATGAATGGAAGAACCTGGTATCACTCCCGTATGCGATCTCGATGGCGGTTATCGCTGCAGCCCCGAACATCATGGGGCTCTGGGGTGAGACGAAGTCCATGATGCAGGAACCCCCAAACCTGGCAGCTTCGAGCGGCAGTGCCCTTGCAGGGCTTATCATTGCAGAGGCACAGGCACACCTGAAGGACCTCGTGAGTGAGCAGCAGCACCTGTGGAAACAGGACCAGGCCGGTTACCGGACCAAGGTCGTCGCCGCCTGCAAATCCGCTGCTGCTGCCCTTGACAAGGTACCCCCGGAAGAGGCCCTGGCCTACAAAAAATGGGTGCTCGCCGTAGGCGTGAAGGTCGCCGAGGCCTCAAAAGAGGACGCGAATGCGGTAAGTGACCCGGAAAAAGTGGCTCTTGGCGAGCTCTCCGCTGCACTCGGCGTGAGTATGTAGTGATACCCGGCTGTTTTTTCCAACCGGCCTTTTCAGGCCGCAATATTTTCTACCCCGGGCATACATTTCGAAAGCCCGGTCACACTCTGCCCGTACGGTAAATGGCCAGGTTTCTTTTCGATTCTAAAACATTACCGGACTGCCTGCCTCATTCATAGTGCAATGCGATTTTACAGGGGGCGGGTGTTGTGGATTGTCTGGCGGAGATTGGGACAACCAGTGAGCCCGGTTGTATGAATTCGACCGGTAAGGGCCTCGTGGCTGACGGTCGGTTAATTATCGGTGATGATGTGCAGGGACAATTCGTCCCCGGAGACCAATTGATGCGGGGAATAAACCCGGGTTTAAACCAGCTCTCTTTTTTTGGAGTAGTACTGAATATCTACCAGCGTGAACGATAATGGCTGAAAAAAAGAAATGTGAGTACTGTGAAAAAGACGCCATCGGGTACCAGGGATACGGGTGTTGTGCAGCATATGTATGCCTGGACCATGCCGACAGGTTTGTTCTTGACCTTAAACCCGGGGAAAAAATGACATCGGGCGAATGTTATTTCGAGCGGTTCGATAACCGGGATTAAACCCTGTTACTATACTCTCCGGTCACTGGTGGCCCGCTCTATCCCTTGAGAGGCCTCTTTTTCGGCGTTTTCACTCAGAGACCGGTATAATTCTCCCTTTTAGCTGCTCCTCCACATTAAGTTTCATCAGTTCCACAACATTATTCACCACCCCACGGGTGTACGTCCTGGTCAGCTCATCGGTCCGGAAGAACTCCCTGTCTGCGTTGCTGTTGAACTCTGCACCATGTGTCCGGTAGGCCATGCCGAACGGGGCGAGGATATACCCCATCTGCTGGAAGTTAAGAAAGATGTCCATGGCAGTCTTGACCCCCCCGTCCTCGTGGCCATTGACCAGGATCCCCACCACCTTTGACTCGGTAAGCCCGGGCTTATTCAGGTGATACAGGTTCTGCATGCAGGTCGTCCGGTCCAGGAAGATCTTGAGCCGGGCGGACATGGCATTCCAGTTGACAGGAGAGGCGATAATTACCGCTTTCGATGCGGCAAGCATCTGGTGAAATACATGCATATCGTCTTTTGGGTTCCGGCACGGGTAATCGCAGGACTGTGCCCTGACAGCATAGCAGCACCAGCAGTTGTCGATCCGGTATTCATTCAGGTTGAACCTCCGGTAGGAGACCCCTTTCTCACGCAGCATCTCTTCTGCGATCCCGGTCATGACGCCGGTATTTCCTTCACGGTGGGTGCTGCCGTTGATCAGCAGAACATCGAAAGGCACTCCATCGTAGATAAACGGCACATGCCCTGTTTCACGGATGAACTCCCCTGACGGGCTGTGGCAGTTTGGGCAACCCTTTGGTGGCTTTTGACCAGAAAAAACAAACCCACAGACAGTACATTTCCAGGATATGTGCAGGTCTGAGTCCTCCCCGGTTTTCTCTCCTGATATCATAGCAGGTATTTTCTCTTTTCTCCCTGATATATCTCCCATACTTGTTGCCCATTGCCTGCTTTCTGGAGCAACTGGAACGGAGGGTAAATTCTATTTTTTGGAATTCTTTTTCAACGGATTTTATGGCTTCATTAAATATACCTCCCTGTGAGCACATTGTGTATTTCGGAAGAAAATTTGAAGTATACAAAAGTAATGAATCCCTGGGGGTGGATAGTGAGATTAAGAGAGATTTGAGGGACCTGAAATTAGCCGGTTCTTGTAAGAAGAAAACACATTGATCTGGGAATTCTCTTTTGTTACCTTTCTTACAGATGATTATATCAGAAAGCACTTCATAAAATCAAACCCCGTTAAAGTCTTCGAT
>JALOPT010000059.1 GCA_025453715.1 Methanoregulaceae archaeon
CGTTCGTTGTCCGTTTCAATAATAAATTCCCGGGTTGTTTCGGTCGCATGGATTACGGTGTAACCACGTTTTTCCAGTTCTTCTGCAATCGCAGACTTTCCTGTGCCGGGGGTACCGGATATCCCGTACATCATGGATTTAGGCGGCTGAATGCATCAATGCACATCGTGTTTTCCCAGTCTGCCCCGATACTCACCCGTACATAATGGTCTTTGAGACCGCGGAAGCTCCGGCACGACCGGACAAGCACCCCCATCCGGGCAAGACCTTCAACCGCCTCATCAGATGTGAGCGGCGACACGTCAACCATCACAAAGTTTGCATCCGATGGCAGGACCGGGTATTCCAACCGGCCGGATAATTCCTTTCTCCATTTAATAACCCTTTCACGGGCTGTTTTAACATGTTTTACATCAGAAAGGGCACCAACTGCCGCAGCTGCCGATACCGCGTTGAGTGTATGGGGGGTAGCAGCACGGACGTAGTAAGGCCTGAACCATTCGGGCACGAACGCATACCCTACCCGAAGCCCTGCAAGCGAGTATGCCTTCGAAAAGGTCCTCCCGATGATCAGGTTGTCGTAGTCCCGCAGCAGCGGGAGGTAATCCAGTTCTGAAAACTCCACGTAGGCATTATCGAGGAACAGGACACAGTCAATGTGCTCCAGTATTTCCCTTATTACTTCAGGGGGGGTCCCGTTTCCTGTCGGGTTATTGGGAGTACACAGGAACGCAAGCTTTGCTTCTTCACATGCCTCGATAAACGGGGCAGGTTCAACAGAAAAGCCCGACCCTCTTGGCACTTCGGCGACCCCTGCACCCTGTGCAATAGCTGATAGGCGGTAAAACGAGAACGTGGGTGTGGAAACGACGATAAGTTCCCCGGGTTCCACAAGTGTCCGGATTGTTGTCTCAATGACCCCGTCCATACCTACACCGGTTACAAAATGATAATTCCCGTGCGCCGCCATAAGAGCGTCATTCAGGGAGACCTGCCGCTCATCAGGGTACCGGTTCGCATTTGAAAGTGCCGCAAACCCAAGTTCCAGTGCCTTATCTGATGGGGGGTCCGGGTTTTCGTTGCTTGCAAGCCTTGCTACACGTTCAAGTCCGTGCTGTTTCCCGATCTCGCCTGCGTTCTTCGCAAAGACATATCCCTCGCTCTGGTAACATCCTCTAACCGATCGCTTCATTCACCACCTCAATCACGCGGTCGATCTCACTGTTACTGATGACCAGGGGGGGCATGAGCCGCAGGTTTCCATCAGCAGCACAGTTTATAAGAACACCATTTTCTGCGCATTTATCACGGATGGCGACGCAACGGTCACCGATTGTCATCCCGATCAGGAGGCCGGCAACCCGGGGATTGTGATGGGAAAGTCCCTTCCTGAACCTTTCAGCCTTTGCAGGTACTGAGGGCAGGAGGCCCTCGATGACCCCGATCGTGGCAAGGGCGGTTGCGCAGGCAAGCGGGCCACCTGCAAAGGTGCTCCCGTGCTCACTCTTCTGGAATTCGAGGCCTTTCCTGGCTACAAGTGCACCCATCGGGAAACCACTGGCAATTCCTTTGGCGATCGTTACGATGTCAGGCTTGACGCGGGAATGCATGTATGCAAACCACTTCCCGGTCCTCCCCATCCCGGTCTGCACTTCATCGGCGATCACCAGGGCGCCGTGGTCGTCACAGATCTCGCGGACTCCCTCAAGGAACCCGGCTGGAGGTATTATGACACCAGCTTCACCCTGTACCGGTTCAATAAGCACGGCGGCTGTTGTATCATCGACTGCCTTTTTCAATGATTCAAGGTTTCCATATTCAACGAAGGAGCATTCAAGCCCGAGGGGTTCGAACGGTTCACGTATCGCCGGTTTATGGGTGACGGCAAGCGAACCAATCGTCCTTCCGTGAAAACCGTGAGTAAATGATACAAATTTTTTCCTGCCAGTCCGCACACGGGCCAGTTTCAGCGCACCATCATTCGCTTCCGCTCCTGAATTTGAGAGAAACGCCTTATCAAGACCGGATATCTCAACAAGCTTCTTCGCGAGCTCGGCCTGGTGTGGCACATAATACAGGTTGGAGCAGTGGATAAGGTCATGCGCCTGGTCACAGATCGCTTTCACAACTGCCGGGTGGCAGTGCCCGGTACTGCATACGGCTATTCCTGCAACGCAGTCAATATACTCCTTTCCATCCGAGTCCCATACCGTTGAGCCCGATCCGCGGGCGATCATCATGTCCCGTGCAAATGCGGGCATATAGTACTGTGCATCAAGTTCCCTGAAACTGGGTGAATTTTTCACGTTTATCAATCCTGGTTGTTAGGTTTCATCTGGTAATGTTTAAACGGGGAAATTACCTGACGGGAGTGCCCCGTGGGGAGATGTCCCCGGAGAAATCCCGGTCATTTCCACGTGTCTCATTCGTATTCGATTGTCGCCGGGGGTTTAGGGGTGATATCGTAAACGACCCGTGATACGCTCCTGATCTGCCCGGTGATCCGGGACTCGATTTTTGCCAGCACCTCGTAGGGGAGATGGATGGGATCTGCTGTCATACCATCACGTGAGTTGACCGCCCGGACCGCAACTATCCAGCCATGGACCCTGTTGTCCCCTTTCACGCCGGTCCCAAGACCTACCACTGCGGCAAAACACTGCCAAGGACGGAACTGCTCGACCAGTTCGTCCTCGATAATCCAGTTCGCCTCCCGGGCGACATCTACCTTTTCCTGGGTGACTTCCCCAAGTATCCTGACCGCAAGCCCGGGGCCCGGGAAAGGCATCCGGTGCTGGATTTCTGCCGGAAGCCCGAGAGCCCCTGCAACATCCCTGACCTCATCCTTGTAAAGGTCACGGAGTGGTTCAATGACTCCTTCAAACTCCATATGAAGGGGCATTCCACCGACATTGTGATGGCTCTTGATGCCCCCTTCACTCTCGATCCGGTCCGGGTAAATCGTTCCCTGGAGGAGCATTTTTGCCCCTGTTTGTCTTGCCTCGCGTTCGAAGACACGGACGAACTGTTCACCAATGGCTTTCCTCTTCGCTTCAGGGTCTGTAATCCCTTTCAGGACCGAGAGGAATTCAACCGAGGCATCAACCACCTTGAGGTTCATATCGCCAAAGAGGTGACAGATCCGTTCGGTCTCACCCTTTCTCATCAGCCCGGTATCCACGTAAATCGGTACCAGTTTTGGCCCGATTGCCTTCGCCGCTAGCGCTGCTGCCACCGAGCTGTCAACACCCCCGGAAAGGGCCATAACGACACCTCTCCCGGCTGCAATATCCCCGATCTCCTTAATTGCCTGTTCGATGAATTTTGCTGTATTAACCATTCATTCACCTTATTTCAGATTTTTTTTATTCCTCTCGCGGCATGCTTCAACAAACCCGAGGAACGGGGGTGATGGCCGGGTCGGCCGGGACCGGAATTCCGGGTGGAACTGGGTTGCAAAGAAGAACGGGTGTGCCGGTACCTCGAGGATCTCCATCCTGTCACCCCAGGTCCCTGAAAACACTACTCCTGCTTTTTCGAGGGTGTCGATGGAACCCGGGTCTACTTCGTACCGGTGGCGGTGCCGCTCAGTGGTCTCGTTGCTCCCGTACAACTTTTTCGCCAGTGTGCCGTCCTTAATGGTAACCGGGTAGTTCCCGAGTCTCATGGTGCCACCAAGGTTTTTCACGTTCTCCTGCTCCGGAAGGATTGCTATCACGTGCCGGCCTTCACCGAACTCTTCACTCGTGGCATTAGTCCAGCCGAGCACATTTCGCGAATATTCTACAACCGCCATCTGGAACCCGAGACAGAGGCCAAGGAACGGGACATCGTTTGTCCTGGCAAAGGTGATGGCATCAATCTTGCCCTGGATTCCACGCGGCCCGAATCCGCCAGGCACAAGGATCCCGTCATACTCTTCCAGGTGTGATGGTTCGTACCGTTCCGCATCGAGCCAGCCAATCTTCACTTCGGTAGAAAGCGCACGGCCCGCATGCTTGAGTGCTTCCTTAATACTCAGGTATACATCCTCAATTCCATATTTAGAGACGATAGCAACACTTATACGGCTCGTGTACTCCCGGTTTACGAGGCTGTACCAGTCATTATTGACCGGTCTCTTTTCAAGGCCCATGTGTTTTGAGAGGACGTCCGCAAGACCTTCTTTCTCCATCTCCATCGGGACCTGGTAAATATCGGGGACCGTTGCAGCGCTAATCACACCAGCCTGCGGGAGGTCACAGAAGGCCGAAATCTTACGTTTTGTATTGGGGCCGATCGGGTGGTCACTCCTTCCGACGATAATATCAGCATACAGACCAAGTTCACGGAGCGCCTTGACCGAATGCTGGGTGGGCTTGGTCTTCATATCACCCATCGAGTCTGCCGGGATAAGGGTGACGTGGATGAGAAGACTGTCATGTTCAGGGAGTTCCCCCCGCATCTGCCTGACGGCCTCGAGGAACGGCATGCTCTCGATGTCGCCCACTGTTCCGCCAACTTCAACGAGACATATTTCTGCCTGGTCCCCGCCGTTTACCGGGGTTTCTGCAGCATGCCTGATACAGGTCTTTATCTGCTCAGTGATGTGGGGAATGATCTGGACCGTCTCACCAAGGTAGTCACCCCGGCGTTCCATTTCGATGACCGTCCGGTAGACTTTCCCCGTCGTTATATTGTGGGTTGCACCAAGGTCAATATCCAGGAACCGCTCGTAATTCCCGAGGTCAAGGTCAACTTCCCCACCATCTGATAAGACAAATACCTCACCATGCTGGCCGGGATTCATCGTACCGGCGTCAATATTGAGGTACGGATCAATTTTTACTGCCGTTACTTTGTAGCCACGGCTTTTCAGGATACGTCCAACTGACGCCGCGGTGATCCCTTTTCCAAGCCCGCTCATTACACCGCCGGTAATAAAAATATACTTCACACGATCCCCCGTTCACCTGGTACAGCTATTGAGTACTCATTACTACTCATTTTATGATAGTTCTATTGCCCTCCATTGGGAGAGATTGGGGAAAAGAGGTTACTGCAGTCAGGTTATCACCGGCCTGACCGGTGCATCGCGGTTGCTTCCCGGGATTACGTAATTTTTAGCCTGATTACCCTGTGGATCACCGGGATACTGACGATTCAGAGTGTTTTTCAGGCAGTCATAACTGATTATTTTCCGGCAGGTGAAATCGCAAACGAAGCGGACGAACGGGCTATAACATCCGGCAGCCCCTCCAGCCTGACATCAGCTTCAGAGAATACTACCCTTCTACCAATTTTAATAATTCGCCCCTCGGCAACAATGACCATGCCAGGCCCCGCTCCCCGCATGAAACTTGTGGACTCAGATATTGTTGCAATTACCTGCTCTTCTTCGAGAAGAGAATAAATTGAGAGCACCATCGCCTCATCAGCGAGCGCGGTAAACATACCTCCCTGTAAATAACCTTCACCGTTGAGCATATCGTCCCGGACTTTCATCCTGAGCGAGGCCTTCCCCTTTTCAAGCGAGACAATATCGATCCCCATCAGGCAAAAAAACGGGTTGGCATCTCTTCCACGATCCCTTATCCTCGCAATATAACTCATTTACTTCCAGTTTATCTTCGTGAGCGACATCATAAGGGTTTTCCCGGATACGGGTTATTCATCTGCTCACGTGACAATTCTTCTGTATGCCTGAAAAACTGACGATCGAAAAGGAGGTGACGGAACTGCTCCGTGACCTCGTATGGCTGAATGCGGTCATTGCTACCGAGTTAATCCAGATCACCGAGAACAGCTCTGCCATACTGCGGAAGAGCCCGCCACCAGGTACCTGTCTTCGTGACCACCAGTCGCTCCGTGAAACGGCCCTGCAGATAGCAGAGCGTTGCCGCCCCGGAACTGCCTTAAAAGAGCACCTTACTAACCACCTGCCTGATAAATCTGCGTAATGTATTTGCCGTTGTGCCCCGAAATATAGAGTATAACAGTTGGATGGCAGACTCGTAACCAGCGGCCCCTGGAGGGAAGTTCAGGGATCACTCCGTTTTTACCAGTCACCTCTACACCCGGACCGGCAGGGCCATAGTAATTGTGCAGGGCAGGGATATTTCGAATAAGGTGTGCAGACATGCCTATCTACCCGGAGTGAGTACACTGGAACAAACAGAGAACGATTCAGGGATGGCAGCATGTACCCTTGTTATCCCCGCCTATAACGAGGAGGAGCGTATCCAGATGCTTCTTTCAGATATAACAGGTTCCAGGGCAACATTCCTCTTTGTCTGTGACGGAAGCGATAAGACCGCAGTGATAATACGTGATTTTGCAAGGGCAAACATGGATATGCAGGTAAGCTGCCTTGAATTTCATGACAGGCTCGGAAAAGGAAAGGCCATCAGGGAAGGACTAAAAAAAGCAGTAACGCCATATGCAGGCTACATGGATGCGGATGGATCTACATCGCTAAAGGAGATGAATTCTCTTCTAAATGGACTTCCGGCCGCCGATGGCGTGATCGGGTCCCGTTACGTACCCGGCGCAATGGTGACCACACCCCAGGGCATTTTCCGGAGGCTGGAAAGCCGGACATTTAACCTAATCATCAGGCTACTCTTCGGGCTGCCATATAATGACACCCAGTGCGGGGCCAAGGTCTTTAAAAAAGGCCCGTTGGATGTCGTATTACCTGAAATAACCTCAACCGGGTTCGAGTTTGATGTTGAGCTGATCTGGCGGATGAGGGCATCAGGGTTCGTGGTGACAGAACTCCCGATCATATGGCAGAACAGGGGCGACTCACGGGTGAAGGGCCAGGATGCCTTCTCAATGCTGCTGAATCTGGTAAAACTCAGGTTTGGAAGGGGTAGGACTTGACGGGTTTTAGCGAGAGAAAACGGCAGGCATTCCGGTTGTTTGAGGATGGTAACTACGAAGAGTCCTATGCCGTGTGCATGGCCCTCACAGGTGAAAACCAGGAACCACAGATCGAGGTACTGGCCGCTACTAACCTTTTCAACCTGGGACGGCTTGATGAGGCAGAGCTCCATTTTCGTGACCTCGCCCGGAAAATGCCTGATTCGTCCCATGTGCACGGTTTCCTCGGGAAAGTTCTCCGCGAAAAAGGGGATGAGGGGGCTGTGGCCGAATTCTCTACTGCAGTACGTCTCGACCCGGATAACCAGGACGCACTTCGAAACTATATAAAGTGCCTATTAGAAGCCAGGGATTTCCGAAGGTCACTGCCTGCACAACGACGGCTTGCTGAACGGTCCCGGAGAGAAGATGACTACAGGGACCTGATCGCAACGCTCATCGTCGTCGGCGAGGGGCGTGAAGCGCTGGACCAGTACCAGAAATTCCCGTCCCTTAAGGCGAACGCTGACCCCCTTTTTATCGATGCACTCATTGCCGCCGGGGAGTTTGAAAAAGCTGGTGACGCGGCATCTGCAGAGTTTGAACGCTCCGGGAACCGGGAGTTTCTTGGTAAATACCTCGCTGTCCTGTCACGCGTAAATGTCCCTCTTGCCCTTTCGGGATACCATGATGCCTGCATGATGGGGGCAGACCGCGGCATTGCCCGGGACTATATCAACCTCCTCATCTCTACCAGGGATTATGATGCGGCTCTCCGTATCTGCAGGGCAATGGCAACGGATAACAAAGAAACAGACGTCGAAATCCAGCTTATCGAATGCAGGCTGCTCGCTGAACTTGGTAAGAAAGACCAGGCAAAATCAGCGTACGAAGAGATAATCAGGTCAGCTATCGGCAGTGCAGGAACGGACGCATCACTCCGTGAGGCACTCCCGCGCTACCGCCAATTCCTCCTTACCTATTACCCGAAAAACGAAACGCTGAAGACATTCATATCGGTCGTTTCACCAGGCGCCAACCCGGTCTGCCTCTTCGAAACCGCTCATCTCTACGAACAACTGGGGGATGTGACCGAAGCCCGCGGGTGGTACTACCGTGCGTACCGGAGCGATTTCCTTACCGGGGGTCTTGAATATGCAACATTCCTCGCCCGTCACAAAGAGTGGAGAGAATGTGAGAAAGTGATGCTGTACATCCTGTCCAACATTAAAAGGACACAGGATATTGTCAGGGTTGCACAGGTGACCACGGGTGGAAATATGATTCCCCACACACCAAGGCTCCTGTTCCAGCTGATCGGGCGGCTTGAAGAGCGCCGTAATAAACTCCCTGCAGACGGGCTCGAATTCCTGGCCGTGGCATATCTTGTTGCAGGTACCAACGCCATTGGAGAGGGTAATTATTCAGCATGCAAGCGGTATTGCCTGCAGGGAATGGATATCCTGCCCGCATACTCGACCTGCATTGCAACTGCCGATTTCGTTGCCGTTCTCGGGCGCTGCAAGGAGCGGGCGATCGTTGATATGCCGGTAATTGACGATGCAGGAACGAGTTCCTGAAACTCCACCGGAAAGTAAGTGAGGCAGACCTGCGGAAGCTGCTCGGGACACGCCGTGTGACCGGGATAATGAACAAACTGGTTACCAAGAGCGTTGCACAGGGTTTGCGGGTTATTGCAAAGAGAGGAAGCGGGGACCAGGGGGAGATCTATGAGTATACGGGAGGGTGATCGGATGGACGAGCAGAAACTGGAGAGCCTGAATATTATCAACGCCCTGCGGCGGGGGACGGTCCCTGCAAGCGGTCTTGAACGGATTGCAGTCGGTCTCGATGTGGAAGAGGACGTTATTGCCACGCAGCTGGATTATGTCTCTTCAGGCGGGGGCGACCTGAAGTTCATCAGGGGGGACTACGGGAGCGGGAAGACCTTTCTCGTCGCACGGTCTCTTGAGATTGCCCGTGAGAAGGGATTTGCGACCGCACATGTTGTGATATCCCCCTCCTCACCCCTCCATAAACTGAAAGGGATCTACCAGCAGATATGCGGGACCCTCAGGACGAAGGAAGACGAGCACGCATTAAAGGCGGTCATCGACAACTGGCTCTATTCCATTGAGGAACGTATTATCCAGGTCACTGGAGACGGAATCGATGAGCAGGGACTCGAAGCGGCAACCGAACGGGAGATAGAATCTGCCCTCGCCGGTATAAGTGAAATGAACTCTTCTCTTGCAGCAGCGCTCCGGACCTATTACCGGGCGAATAACGCCGGGGACTTTCAGCTCGCACAGTCTGCGATCGGCTGGCTCTCAGCTGAGCCGAATATTGGTCGTGATTTCAAGCAGAAAGCAGCGATTAAAGGGGACATTGACGAGACCGTTGCATTTGTGTTCCTGAAAGGGATCGTGAAGATCATCGTCGGTTCAGGGAGCAGGGGCCTGGCTGTCGCAGTAGATGAAGCTGAAATTACCCAGTCTTCCCCGCGTGCAACCCGCGAAAAAGGGTATTCGCTGTTACGGCAGGTGGTTGACTCCCTCGACGGCGGGGAGATGCCCCACTGTTATTTCCTGGTCACCGGGACACCCTCGCTCTTTGAAGGCCCACGGGGCTTCCGTTCACTTCCTGCTCTCTTTGACCGGATCAATGTTGTCCAGACCGATAAATTCCGGAACCCGCGGCAGCCCCAGATCATACTCTCGCGTTTCAATACGAACAAGCTCGAAAAAGTGGCCCTGAAAATCTGTGATATCTACTCGGTTGCCTATAAAGAGGTCGACCGGGAGCGGATCTCGCACCGGTTCATAAGGGCGATGATCAGCAAGGTAACGGGGAAATTCGGGGGCAGGGTGGATATTATCCCGAGGATTTTCTTAAAGGAATTTGTCGATGTACTCGACAAGTGCGAGCTCTACGAAGATTATGACCCGTGGGCCGCCTACGAATTTGACACGGCCCGGTTAAAAGGCGAACTCCGTGAGGAGGAAGAAGCCGTCATGACGATTGAGTTCTGAAATCACACGAATTGTCAGAAAGAACATCCGTGACAAGAAGCCTTTGTTCAGTGAATTGTGAATAAAATTTTTACAATGAATTTCCTTACAATTCTGATGTGAATTTGCCGTGGCAATTTGTGAGTTTTGTGGAAAAAATGAAAAAGAAATGTTACATGTCTGCAGGCAGTGCGGTCTGCGATTGTGTTCAGAACACCAGGCACCCAAACATCACCAGTGTAAGTACCTGTGTTGTGTAACAGGAAGGTCTGAAAATTTCACAGAACAATAATCTTCTTCATAACGGCGAAAAAAAACGAGAATTTCTATTTCCGGTGGCGCCTGCAGGTAATACCAATCAATTACCATTTGCGGTGCACCTTGCCGGATTAGAACAATAATGAATGTGATTTTCCGAATTTTCAGGCTCTATAAATCTAATCGGGCTGATCAGCTGGATCAACATAAACTCAGCAAATCGATTTGATCGAGGGTCATCATATCTAAATAACGGGAAAAACCGAAAGAATTTGTCCCGATCTGTTGCCAGGTACCGGGAAAAAATAGATGTTGGCCGGTACTTATGTCCCGGATTTCATCGTGCCATTTGTTTTCACAGCACTTGTATTGGCCGTCTGGTTAACTGCCGGAGCAGGAGGTATCAGGACCGCATCGATGACATGGATAACACCGTTATCGGTCTTGATATCAGTCGTAACAATCTTGGCATTGTTAATGAATACTCCTTCCTTGGTCACATTAACGGTGAGGTTCTGACCCTCGAGGGTCTTGATGGTCTTCATCTTGACAACGTCATCTGCTACGTATATGCCTGATACCACGTGATATTTCAGGACATCAGTCAGCTGGCTCTTCGGGTCCAGCAGTAATTTTTCCACAGTCCCGTTAGGCAGTTTTTTGAATGCTGCATCGGTGGGTGCAAAAACGGTAAACGGTCCCTGACCGCTTAATGCGCTGTCAAGATTGGCTGCCTTGAGAGCTGTCACAAGTGTTGTGAAGTTACCATTTTCTACTGCAGTGCTCACAATGGTTTTCATCGGGGGTGTTGTTGTCTGTGCCGCAATGGTAGTCGGTACCGGGGTCGCAATTGTTGTAGCCTGAGTCGTTGCCGGTGGAGTTGTTGTTGGTGTCGTACATCCGGCGATTAATACACCTGCCAGACAGAAACATATGAATAATAATAGCATCTCTTTTCTCATTTTTTCCAGCTCATGCCCGTAATATGGGTAAAATACTAATAATTAACAAAATATTTATATTTTCTTAAATATCAGTGGGATCGTCTTTCATCAAGTGAAATAAACGTATTTTCATTCCTGTGAATATTCCATGAACTCTTCTGCTCACAAGGTCTTATATGCAAATTTGTCGGCCCTGCGGAAACACATGAGAATGATTGGAGAGGTTTCCAATACAGCCGAAAAATTGCAGGGATTTGTTGATATCTTATGAGTTATGCCGTTAAGGTCGTCTCCTCCGGACCCGTACCGATTCCGAGTGGGCAAAGAGCCCTTCAGCGTCTGCGATGGTCTCAACAGCATCCCCGATCAGTTCAATCCCTTCACGGTCGATGATCTGGACGGTCGAGGTCTTGGTGAAATGCCGGACATCGAGTCCTGAATAGGTCCTTGCGTACCCTGCTGTCGGGAGGACATGGTTTGTCCCCGATGCAAAGTCCCCGCATGCGACTGCGGCGTTCGGCCCGATGAAGATAGAGCCGGCATGCCTGATCCTAGACAGTACATGCATGCTGTCAGCAGTCTGGACAGACAGGTGTTCCGGGGCGAGGTAGTTTACGGCGTCGATGGCGTCATCCATGCAGTCAGCAATGAAATAACCCGAATTTTTGAGTGCTTTTTCGATTATAGTCCTGCGTGACGCCGTTTTCATCATTGTTTCAACATTTGCCCCGGTCTTTTTCGCGATGCTTTCATCGGTGGTGATAAGGACACAGGCCGCATGGGGGTCATGTTCAGCCTGGGCAAGGATATCTGCAGCGATGAACTCCGGGTCTGCTGTTCCGTCAGCAATAATTGCGATCTCGCTCGGGCCTGCGGGGAAATCTATCTCGGCATATTCTCTTAACAGGACTTTTGCTGCGGTGACATAGACATTTCCGGGACCGACAATTTTCTGGACAGGTTCAATGGTCTCAGTCCCGAGTGCCATTGCAGCAATTGCCTGGGCTCCGCCAAGCTGGTAGACCTCGTCCACACCGGCGATATCGAGGGCAATAAGGGTGGCCGGGTGGACCGGTGGCGGGGAGCAGCAACAGACGGATGGGACACCGGCGACCCTGGCAGGCACGGTACACATCAGTGCCGTTGAGGGGTAGGCCGCCCTTCCGCCGGGCACGTAAGCCCCGATCCGGTCAAGTGCCGTGGTCTTCACCCCGAGCGTGATACCTGGGGAGACCTGCCTGAGCCAGATGTCCTCAGGTCGTGACATCTCGTGAAAAGAAGAAATACGCGCCTCTGCTTCGATTAGGCTCTCCACAAGACGGGTTTCGACTTTTTCGTATGCCTCTTCCCGCTCCTCATCGCTCACAAGAAGGTCAGAAAGACGAATATTATCGAATTTTTCCGTGAGGTCGAAAAGAGCCTTGTCCCCACCTTCCCGGACCATTCGGATAATTTCTTCAACCGGTCCTTTCACCCCGGATATCCCCGATCTCCGCTGTTCCACCCATGTTTCGATATCGACAGCCTGCCACATGTGAGGAGTGGTTCGATGAGAACCAATGTTAAGGTATCGACGGGGTGCACCTCCCAAAACTCCATCGGTTTCTGATTATTCGTATTTCATGGTTCCGGAGATTTTTTCCGGTGAAATCCTCGCCCTGTCCCGAAAATTTAACAACGATTTCTGCGAAAGCTATTCCTACCATGTGGAAGGAAGTCAGGGTAGATACCTGGATCAATAACCGGACATCGAGCCTCGAGGGCGTACGTGAGAATGTTACCGATATCATCGGACGGGTCCGGAAAGACGGGGATGCGGCACTCAGGGCGATGTCCCGGCATGTCGTCCTCGAAGAAGTCGCCATATCTGAAAAAGAGATTGCTGCGGCATACGAAACGGTAGACGGGAAGGTTGTTGAGAGCCTTGTGAAGGCAGAGGAACGAATCCGGAGGTTCCACGAACTCCAGCGTCCACGAAATCTCTGGCTCGACACGATTGAACCGGGGATTGTCCTCGGCGTAAAAACGACACCCCTGAACAGGGTCGGCATTTATGTGCCCGGGGGGCGTGCGGCCTACCCGTCAACGGCCCTTATGTGTGCAGTCCCGGCCAGGGTAGCAGGCGTCCGCGAGATCTGCGCCTGCTCGCCGCCACCGATCAAACCGCTCACGCTGGTCGCCCTTGATATTGC
>JALOPT010000060.1 GCA_025453715.1 Methanoregulaceae archaeon
GACCGGGGTCCTCCCCGGGCTTGCAAATGCCGGGTTTTTCGAGGTCGGATCGATGATCTTCGGCATGGTCATCTTTTAGGGTGGGATCGCGCAATTTGTTGCCGGCCTTGATTTCTGTAATCAAGGATGTTTTCCGGGATTATACATCCGGAAGGAAAACAGGGGACCTCTGTATTCACCTGTAGCATACGAGGCTGGAATGACCGGCATAGTACAAGGTTTGAATTGAATAATTTATATAACCCGGGAAACAAGGGCATACTATGGCATTATCCGAAAAGCAGGAACTGGAAATTGTTGAGACGTTTGCATCCTATGCAGAAGCATACCATAAAAAAGACAAAAAAGCACTTTCACAGCTGTGTTCCCCTGAAATTATCGGATTCGGTAGTGGTCCCGATGAGGTGTTCCAGGGTAAAAAAGAACTCATGGAGGGCATTGCCCGGGACTTTAAACAGGCGAACTCTGTTCAATTCAGGATTCCGGCAATGAGTTTGAACGGTGAGGGCAGGGTGGCATGGGCGACCTGCTGGAGCGAATTTTCTGTTACTATCGGGGATAAGCAGGTCAGGATGCTTGGAAGGATGACTGCGGTCCTGAAAAACACGGGGAGGACCTGGCGTTTTGAACAGATCCACTTCTCGATGCCATATGAAGGCCAGGAAACAGGGCAGTCATTCCCGGGTGTCAATCCCGGAAATTAAATTCTTTAAAAAAACCATCGGCATTTAAAATCCTATCCTGGTGATTTAACCGGGTATTTTCATTCCTGATTTTTTTAGGAGGCACGGGATATTAGCCTGGTGTCGGTGATGGCAAATAATCATTAATATCGTATTAGTTGTTCTCCCCCATCCTGAAACGCAACCCGAAGTGCCATTTGATCCCTAATCGTATCATCACAAGTCATATCACCATAAAAATCACCCATTCGGGTGCAAAAAAATGTGAAGTAAGAAAAAATCAGGATGGGAAAAATCAGGATAAGGCTGCCAAGAAGGATAAATGAAATATTGAATATATCACCATGGTGCCCTATTGATGATCATTACATTAGTTGGTATCGGAGGTGCCATGCTGAAATTTCAGAATCCTCATGCAGGACCCCGGTTACTATTTATCCCGTGGGATCAAGATTTAAAACCCGGTTATGGTGAAATATTCTTGGGAGAATAATGCATTCACAGGCCTTGAGGCTGCATTGGTCCTGATTGCATTTGTTGTTGTTGCCGCAGTATTTTCCTATATCATGCTTGGTGCCGGCTTTTTCAGTACGCAAAAGAGCCAGCAGGTCATCCAGGCAGGTATATCCCAGACCTCAGGAAATATTGCGGTAAAGGGGGAGATATATGGCATCGCGAATAATGATACTACCTCTGTTGAAAAAATCCAGTTTGGTATCGGTCCGGCGATAGCAGGGACAGCGGTCGATTACTCCAGGTTGTCCCTTACCTGGAGCACGAATAATGTGACCCCGGTAAGGCTGAATTATACCCCATCTTCACCCGTGGCCGGGCAATGGACTGTCACCTCCGGTAACTCAGGATCGCCTCCTGCCTCACTGATAACCGGCGACCATATTGTGACCCTCTTAGCGTGCCCGCCAGGGCCATCCTTCCCCAATGACCGGTTTACCCTGGAATTATTCCCGGAATCAGGAGCTCCTACGGGTATTTCAAGGACGATCCCGGCAGTCATTACACGAACGAATCTCCTTTACTGATGCCAAAAGAAAAGCCGTGGAGTTTATGTTATCAGGGCTCCCAGGTTGCTGTTCTGTGTGGTTTTATTGTTGGACCGCTCGCTGCAGTCCGGACAGGGATGTTACAGTTGCCGGAAAGAAATTAAAATCGCTGCATGGTGACGGTGGCAGCTCGTTTTGAAGGTGGGGCTGTTTCCCGAAGAATTACCGGTCTGCCTTAACTGCTCCCCGGGCATATGACGCGGCGATACCGAAAAGCCCGATGATGAAAAAGACCGTAAATGCGATATTAACACTCAGTTGCAGTTCGGGATAGACATCCGGGGAGATGGGGACCGACCCGATAACCGCAGAAAACACGAGCATTGCGATAGCAAGACTGAGCATCTGGCCGATGGCCCTCATCGTGGAGACCATGCTTGATGCCAGGCCGAGGTAGCGCACCTCCACAGAACTCATAATAGCGTTGGTATTCGGTGAGGAGAAGAGGCCATATCCAAGACCGAGAATGATCTGCCCTGCGATAATGACGATAAGCGTGGTTGAATCGGAAAGGAACGCCAGGATCCCAAGGCCTGCCGTGCTGCATGCCATTCCTGCAGTGGCAAGGACCCGGGGTTCAACCCGGTCCGAGAGGTGGCCTGCAACCGGTGAGACAACCATCTGGACAACCGGCTGGGCGATGAGAATAAGCCCCGTAGTCTGTGGGTCGATCCCACGGTTGTACTGCAGGTACAGGCTGAGGAGGAACCCGACAGCAAAGACCATAGCGTAGTTAATAAGGGCTGCAATATTCGAGAAGAGAAAGACAGGACTCTTCCGGAACAAACCGATCTCTATCATTGGTACCGGTACGCGCTGCTCCCACCAGATAAACAGGGCAAGGATGACAAGGCCAAGCAGCATCCAGCATAAACCTGGATAGGAGGGCAGCAGGGTGAGGCCGTAGATACAACCAAACAGCATCACGCTGTACAGGACCGCCCCGGGTATATCGAAACGTTTTCTGTCCTCGCCTACCCATTCTCCCGGGATGTACAATGTGGTAAGCACGATTACGAGGATTGCAAGTGGTATATTGACCAGGAAGATAGCAGGCCAACCGATGTTATAGGTGAGAACGCCACCGATGAATGGTCCAAGGGAGAGTCCGGCGTACACCGTTGCAGTGATGATCCCAATAGCCCGGCCCCGTTCTCCGGGAGGGAAAACCGAAGTGACTATGGCAATTGACGTGGAAAACACCATCGCTCCACCGAGTGCCTGTATAACCCGTGCTATAATGATGGCCTGCCCTGACCAGGCGATGGCAGCGAGGAATGAGCCTGCCCCAAACAGGATATTTCCCAGGATGAAAAACCGTTTCCTCCCGTACATGTCGGCAAGCTTCCCAAATGGGACGATACATATAGCCGCTGTTAGCAGGTATGCCGAGGTGACCCACCCCAGCGTCACGGCATCAATACTAAATGATGAACTTATGGCTGGCAGGGCAACATTCAGGGAAGAGACGGTATACGGGACAAGGAACGATGCAAGCGAGGCAACTATTAGAAGGACCCGCTTCTCACTATCCCTGTACATGGAAGGAGATGTTGGGTACAGAGGGAGATGAGGATTTTCCCTGGCCGCTCCCTATCTGTGCTACTACAAGGCATTACCCCGTTCCCCTTAGCCCATATTTTACCGCTATTCTGAAATGTCCGCACATCCTTCCGGTACGTAGCTGATACCAATGGACCTGGACGCACATATCAGGACACTTGCCACCTCACTCGATGCAGACTATTTCGGAATTGCTGATCTCTCATCTGCCCATGATGTTATCCTGGCCCAGGGCGGGGAACGGGTTGCCCGGTATCCCAGAGCGATAGCCATTGGCATGGTTTTACAGGACAACATTGTCAACCTCCTGCCGGAAGATGACCCTGCAGCTGCAATCCTGTACCGTCACAACTGTTATGATGTCGTAAATAATGCCCTTGACCAGGTTGGGCTCCGGGTAGCAAACACGCTCCAGCGGGCGGGGTTCAATACGTTCCCGGTTCCGGCATCAAAGCGGACGGATGAGGATCGCATCTGCGGTATCTTCTCCCAGAAACTTGCAGCGCACCTTGCAGGACTTGGGTGGATTGGGAAGAGTTGCCTGCTTGTCACTCCTGATCATGGTCCCCGGGTCCGGTGGGTGACCGTTCTTACCGATGCCCCGCTCCGCCCGACAGGATCACCAGTTGAAGAGCAATGTGGTGAATGCACAGCGTGTGTGGATATCTGCCCACAACAGGCTTTCACCGGAAGACCGTTCAGCCGGTACGAGTTACGGGAGGCACGATTCGATGCAGCCGCCTGTGACCGCTATTTTAGGGAGTCAGAGAATTCCCGTGGCGTTGCAGTCTGCGGCTTATGCCTGTATGTCTGCCCATACGGGAGGAAATCCCCGCAAGCGACCCGTTAATATCCAGTATAAGCACCGTTTCGCTGATTCCGCCAAACCGCGGGGCCGGCCATGAAAAAGAGAACTGATTATTCCCGTTTTCCAACGTGACGATCGATGTAAATAAGGTGGCCTTGTGTGTCCCCTACCATCCTGATCTGGGCGAGTATATCAGATGCCTGCTTCTCCTCCTCTACCTGTTCCCGGACAAACCACTGGAGCATTTCGAAGGTCGCATGGTCTTTTTCCCTGATTGCCAGCTCAACGAGTGCATTGATCATACCCGTCACCTTCTGTTCGTGAGCAAACACTTCCTCAAAGACCTTGCCGGCAGATCCCCCTCTCGCTTTCGGGGCTTCTATCGCGCTCAACTCTGCACTTCCTCCGCGTTCGCTGATGTATTTGAAGATCTTCATGGCGTGGGCACTTTCTTCTCCTGACTGGACCCTCATCCAGTGCGCAAATCCCCCGAGATTCATGCTCTCGAAATATGACGACATCGCCAGGTACAGGTATGCCGAGTAGAACTCCCGGTTGACCTGTTTGTTGAGCGCTTCTTCGATAGCTTTTGTGATCAGGTAGTTTTTCACTCCTTTCGGTATTGGGACTTTTTTATTAAATAATAGTTACGGAGTAGATCTCTCCGGGAAAGTCCTCCTTGTGTTACGAATTGATGGTGTAAACGATCTTCCCATCCTTAAAAACAGAGATCATACCTCCGCTTTGGGAAACAACGACCCCTATTGACCGTGTGACCTGAGTAATGCCGGCAACCGATGAATGCCGCGAGCCGAGACCACCGGGAAGGTCCACCTGGCTCAGGTCGACAGTGATACATCTCCCCGCTGCCTCGACCACCCCGCTACCCGATACAAGGAACGCACCGTCCAGCTGGGCAAACTCCTTAATATTTCCCCGGATCCCTGGATCTGTTATCTGCCGTTTTTCCTCATGGTAACCATGGAACGGGTTTAAGACAAATTGTTTCGAATGCTTCAGGACATTATCGGTATCACCGATAACAAATGATGTTCCGATGGCCTGCCCTTCACGTCCCTCCCTGGCAATTTCCATGGCGGTCCGGATAACCGGGTCAAGCACCTCAGGTGTAACGTCGGTCCCGGAACAGATAATCTCCATCTCTTTTTGTGAAGGGAGTGTATCGGGAATGGGCCCAGCCCTTTGTACAAATGCCCTTGGGATATCCTGTCGATGTGGTGATCCTCGCCTCCGGTGGATAATCAGCTGCACAATGGCCACGGTGGCCACCACGGTGATGACTGTAACGAGGATGATCAGATATACGGGGGTTTCATCCGGTGGCGGGACTGACTGGACAGGTCGGGGAGGAATTCCCAGGGAACCTGTTGTGCCCGGGGTCTCATCCCTGAGGTCAAGTGTAAGTCTCTTGGTGATTGACTGGTTGTCGGACTGGTTTCCTGTAATACTGATGGTGAAAATTCCGACAGCAGCGTACTGGTGGGTAACCGGGAGGTCTGTTGATTTCGTGATATTTCCATCATTCCAGTCGACGGATACCGATTCAATGGTGGCCCCTGGTGAACCTGGGTTGAGATTCCCGTTCAGTGTCACATTTTTCCTGTCAATCACCGGTTCCAGAAGTGTGAGGACCGGTCCCCCTGCGATCATACCGGGTGGCCCGGCCTGTGCTCCCGCGGCCGACGTGTTTATCGTTGTGGAAAGAGCTGAAGGAATGGCCGGCTGAACAACAGAGATATTGGTAGTCTTCGTGATATTCTGCCCATCTGACTGCATGGCAGTGATGGTAAGGGTATAGGTGCCGGGGCTGCTGTAGTGATGTGAGTACGGGAATCCATGGAATTCCGGCATCTGGTTATCCCCCCAGTCCCATCGGACCGTCACCAGGGTCACGTTCCCCGAGCCAGGTGTGGCAGTCCCGTACATAGTACTGGATAAATTTTCAACCTGCGGTGTACCGAGGATTAGGGTGGGAGGGGGGTTTG
Source organism: Methanoregulaceae archaeon (assembly GCA_025453715.1). Lineage (GTDB taxonomy): Archaea > Halobacteriota > Methanomicrobia > Methanomicrobiales > Methanospirillaceae > CAIKOD01. The sequence goes on from JALOPT010000060.1 coordinate 6,122, forward strand.
TTGCAACGATCGTATTCTTTGGAGCCGTTGTAACAGTTAGCCCCTGGGTTGTCGGCAGGCTGGTATTTTCCTGGAATGAACTGGTATTCGCTTGCAGACCGGAAGAATTATTGACCTGTACCTCGGCGATGACAACTGCCGGCAGTGCAAGAAGGGTGATGCAAACAACAGCAGTGATCAGGAGTAATCCGGTACCAACAATTCGTTCCAGGTGCATGAAAATCCTGCCTATTTTGTCCATTAGAACTATCGTAATGATTGTTCTTAAAACATGGACGTTCTCATTTCCCGGTCACCCGGGGGATTTCTTATTTGGTTTGTATCTATAGAGTGGGGTTCGTCATACAGTGAAACTTCGCGATTTATCACCCGAAGTCTCCTGTGCCAACTGGCAGATTCTCGTATTAAATCAGGCCCGGATGATCTGGAAAAGTGGGTCGGATAATCCGGAAAAACATTAAAAAAGAGACTGCCCGTAATCCACGAGCGTTTTCATGGTCTTTACCCTCGCATACCATTTATCATCAGACGGAATAACTGTCCAGGGTGCGTAATCGGTGTTGGTATATGATAGCATATCATCGATCGCCCGTGTATAGATGTCCCATTTCTCACGGTTGCGCCAGTCTTCCTCGGTAATTTTCCAGATCTTTAACGGGTCGGCAACACGCTGCTGGAACCGTTTCAGCTGTTCATCTTTACTGATTTCAAGCCAGAACTTAATGATACCGCCGCCATTATCGGTAAATTCCTCCTCCATTTCATTGATCTCAGTGTATGACCGCTTCCATTCGTTCTCTGAACAGAACCCTTCCACCCGTTCAACAAGCACACGTCCGTACCAGCTCCGGTCAAAGATGGTGATATGCCCGGCTTTCGGGTAATTCTTGTAAAATCTCCATAGGTAATGGTGCTTTTTCTCGGCATCGTCAGGCGCACCAACCGGGGCAACATTGAAACCGAACGGGTACATAAACCGGGAAATCCGCAGGATACTACCCCCTTTTCCGGCAGCGTCCCGTCCCTCATAGACAATAATCAACGGGATCTTTCGTTTGTGCAGGATAGAATGGAACTCGATCATCTCGAACTGGCGGTGTTCAAGTGATTGCTGGCATTCTTCCTTGGTGCAAACATCAGGGGGTGATGATTCAAGCTGTACCATTCGTGACTTTGCGAGGTGGACTTCCCTGTTGAAATTCTTCTCTTTCTTCGTGCTGCTCTTCCTGTCAGTATTTTTTTTATCGATCCGGTCTTCCAGTGCCTTAACAAGTGCCGAATTAACTTTCAACAATGCCAACCCGAGGTCTGTTGCCGGGATTATATGCCATGGTGCATAATCGGTATCCGTTTTCTCGATCAGGTCATCGATCACCTGGAGGTTCTCGTCGTACTGGTGATGGACTGCCCAGATCCGGGGGTGACCTGCCATGCGGTCAGCGGGTTTCTCTCCTGGTGTTCAAGGCGCAGTCTCTGTTCCTCCCTGCTGATGTGCAGAAAAAACTTGATAATAACTGCGCCAGCATTGCTAAACTGCCGTTCAAAATAATTGATCGCGGTCCTCTTCCCTTTGAACGATTTCTTCCAGCCAGGTCTTTTCATCTCTTCAGCAATGCCCTGCTGTACCAGCTCCGTGCAAAAATTGCTATACGCCCGTTTTCAGGTGTTTTATCCCAGAACCTCCACATGAATGGATATGCTGCCTCTTCCGGTGTTGGGGATTTGATTGCGTAGAGATCATATCCCCGCGGATCGAGTGACCTGATGATCTCCCTTGTTATTTCGGTGATCCCTGATTCGTCCCAACTTTCGATTGCAATCATAACAGGTATCTTACGGCTCTGAATCGTGCGCTGAAGTACGCCAAGCATCTCCTGAAGAGGTGGGAGTTCTTTCTCCAGCGTTTTTTCATCGGTAGTTTCTGTCAGATCGCATTTTTTCAGCATGGGGGTCCTGCCCGGGACTTCACGGCTATTGGCAGTAACCGGATTCACCCGCTTTATTCCGGTTGTTTGAAGTCCGAGATAATAAATCCATGGATCAAACAGGATTTTTTTTAAAAGCCTCATTAAGAGCGTTAAATGTTGAAATGGGTAGTAAATATGGAACTAACAATCGGTGTATTAACATT
>JALOPT010000061.1 GCA_025453715.1 Methanoregulaceae archaeon
GGGTTGAAAGGCTTCTATCATTCCAGATCCCCTCGATAATAAGCACCACCCCCCCTTTTTTCAAGACACGGTTCCATTCCTTCAGGGCAATCTCCGGGTGAGGGAGTGTCCAGACGAGGTGCCGGTTGACAACCACGTCAAAAGATCCGTTACTGAAGGGAAGGTGTTCGGCATCCCCTGTCCTCAGCTCAATCGGAAGGTTTTGTGCATCAGCTTTCTCACGTGCTTTTGCTATCATCGCCTCCGAAAGGTCGACCCCGGTAACCTGGTGTCCCATCTCAGCAAACAGAAGGCCCATAACAGCTGTTCCGCACCCTATATCGAGTACCCTTTGTGGCGATTCTGGTATGTTCCGGGCCAGTTCCTGTTTCCATGCGACTTTCTCTTCCTCTGTTCCGATCCCGTGGCCCGGACAGCTGTCATACATAACTGAGGAGTGGTCCCAGCTCTTCCGGACTGCATCCTTGATCTCATGGTCGATCATACTGATACCTTAATGGTGTATGGCCAATTTTTGATGATTATCAGAGAATCCAGATATATATTCCCTGAATCTCTCTTCAGTACCGGGTCCGGGTTATCCCGACCGGTGATTGTATCAATCTTTTAGATGTTTTCTCTGATACGGTAAAAAACACCAATACCTGAACATGTGTGTCCTTACTATGTACATAATTTGTTCCGATTGAAACCCCACACTCATTAAATCTGCCAGTCAGGGATTTTGTCGATGGTTCGGAACATTATTTCCGTGCCTGCCGTCTGGTTCATATATCGGGCTGCTCATAATGAACGATTGAGCAGAAAATGAATCAGCCAACTGATGTCCCGGTTATTATCCTCTCCACTGCATCTCCTGACAATGCGAAGATTATCGCGAAGTCACTTGTCGGGGCGGGAATCGCCGCCTGTGTGAATATGACAGGGGTCTCTTCATATTACAACTGGAAAGGCGAATTCTGCGAGGACAATGAGACACTTCTCATCATTAAGACAATGGATTCAAAAAAGAACCTGGTGATGGATGCCATCCGCCGACTCCATACCTATGAACTCCCTGAAATGATTGTCATCCCGGTAACCGGCGGATTTCCACCCTACCTCACGTGGCTGAAAGAAGAGATTGTGCCGGACAGCTGACCCGCTAATCACTACCATGGATGATCTACTGGCCTGTTTGCCTGCATTACATTACTATATGGACATGGGCACTGGTCATCCAGACCTGGTACGGGATAACTCGCACTATTGAAATAAGAGGAGCCCGCTAGTTTAGATAAGGTAGATCGAATTGCCTGATACGAAAACAGGGCCGCGTGATGCGCTTCTTCTCCTCGGGTGCCCGCAGGTGCCGATACAGACGAGTGTCGCGTTATACCTCGCCGGTAAGCTCCGCAAACAGGGAATTACGACGGTGATTACCGGGAACCGGGCGGCTAGAACAAATATCGAAGTCGCCGATCCCGACCGCCACTATATCGGTGAGGTGATCGATATCGACCGGTGTATTGCCCAGCTCGCAGAGAAAAAACGGGACTTTCATTACTGTTTTTCGTTCATCCATAACGATGCCGGGCTTTCTTATGCAGCGACAGTGAAGGCGATGTCCCCGGCCGCCCAAATCCTGATCATCTTTGGCGATCACTACGAGGAAGTTGCCGGCTCGGTAGAATTTCCTGCCGAAATAATTGCAGTAAAGGCAGTGCATAACCCAATGCCGCTCAAGGCAAAAATTGACGAGGTGTTCCCATGGGTTGTCTCGAATCTATGAAACATGAGATTATAATGAGGGATACGACCTTCAAAGAATGCCGGCAATATATTCTTTCGAACTTTCCTGAACACTTTGAGGTGCTTCCCGGTTACAAGATCTTTGAAAAGCATCTTATCGGTGTCCCACCCCTGTACATTGCTGTTGACGGGGACGATGTAATTATACCCTATACGAAGCCATGTTACGGTACGTTCCTGATCAGGGTCCCTGACCCCGAAATGGCTGCAGAATTACGAAAAAAGAAACAAAAATAACTTTTTTATGTTTTACTCATCAACAGGCTCCAGTTTTTCAATGGACTCCCACGGGATCATCATCGTTACCAGACCTGTTGTCATAAATACCGGGTCCTGGCGGTCGCTTCCGACAGCCCCTGTACCCATAAATTCGAGGTCCTGGTCTGTGAATCGTGCATGAACATGGTATCGCTTACCCGGCACAACCATATCTTTCCATTCGTTCGTAATGATCATGAATAGAAAATCATGGCAGGGGTATATCGAATGATGCCGGACGCGGGGTGAAAATAATAATCAATAAATTATCGGAGGGGTAAACCCCTCTTATCATGGCGGACGTAGATCCACTGTATGTTACAGAAAAACGGATTTCTGATGGCATTTCCGGGCTTTGGTTTCCGGGGCCATAATAAGTGCATACAACCCAAATCAAAAAAACTCCATTTATAGGCCTTATTATTTACCTGTCAGGAATTGTCAGGCGGGAAAACAATACTAAAGTAATATTATCTCGCAGGGGTATCATTCGTGTGCCAAGGGGTGGTACCATTGAATGATATATCAGTCCTGATCGGAGGAAAAGCAGGGGACGGGATCAACAGTGCCGGCCTTACGATTGCCCACCTGTTTAATTATCTCGGTTACCGGGTCTACATGTATTTTGATTATCCCTCCCTTATCAAGGGGGGCCACAATTTTGCCATCGTGAGAGCATCCGAACATAAAACCGGGGCACACCGAGAGACCGCTGACTTCCTCCTCGCATTAAATAATGATGCAATTACCCTTCATACCGGCATGATGCGACCGGATACCGAGATTATCTACGATTCAGGGAATGCTACAAAAGGCACAGGTACCGCGGTAGCCGTGACCGATATACTTGCCAGGGAAAATGCCCTGCCTATTATGGGCAACTCGGCAATTATCGGGGCGTTTGCCAAGGCAGCGGGTATCCAATGGGACGTTATCGAAGATGTATTCAGCCGCCACCTGCTGAAGGAGACAGGAAAAAACCTCGCTGTAGCACGTAAAGCCTATGATGTGGCACATACTAAACGGGTAGTCCCGGTTATCGGGCGTGAACCTCTCCCTGTCATTACTGGAAACGAAGCGATAGGCCTTGGTCTCATCAATGGTGGCATGGATGCCTATATCTCTTACCCGATGACACCGACATCCAACCTCCTTCATTTCCTTGCAGAACAGGCACCACATCTTCCGCTGACGGTGGTTCATCCCGAAAATGAGATCGGGGTAATTATCATGGCACTGGGATTTGCCTATGCCGGAAAAAAAGCAGCTGTAGGGACATCGGGTGGCGGGTTCTGCCTCATGACCGAGGGACTCTCATTTGCGGGCCAGTCTGAGATCCCTGTGGTCATTGTTCTCGGGCAGCGGACAGGGCCAAGCACAGGACTTCCTACGTATACCGGCCAGTCTGACCTCCATTTTGTCCTTCATGCCGGGCAGGGGGAGTTCCCGCGACTGATTGTCGCACCTGGTGATGCAGAGGAGTCATACGAGTGGTCATCGCTCGCGGTACAACTTGCATGGAAATACCAGGTCCCTGCCATTATTCTCGGTGATAAGACCCTGAATGAGGGGACGTACAGTTTCGACAGGAATGAGCTCGAAGGATATCATATTGACCCCGGAATCCCAGGCGAGGAACCAATTACCGGCGACGGCTACCTTCGTTACAGGGTTACCGGATCAGGCGTCTCCCCATTGGCGGTCCCCGGTACACCTGGTACTGTTGTCAAGGTAACCAGTTATACCCATAACGAGGAAGGGATCTCAACTGAAGATGCGGTGATCTCCATGATCATGGCAGAAAAAAGAAATAAAAAAGCTGCTGGTCTTCTGGAGGAAATCAACCGGCTTGAAGCAGTGAGAACATATGGTAACCGGACAAGTCCGGTTGCCCTGCTGGCCTGGGGCTCCAATAAAGGTGTGGCCTGCGAAGTCGCGGGTATGCTCGGCCTTCGCGTTATTCAGCCGGTTGTCCTCTCCCCGTTCCCGCTTCGACAGATGAAGGAGGCGCTTTCCGGGGTGAAGCGGCTGATATCAGTGGAAGACAACATTGAAGGTCAGCTTGGGATCCTCCTTGCAACCCATGGCATCCGGGTGGACGACCAGGTGCTCAAATATGATGGGCGGCCGTTTCCGGTCGGGGAACTGCGTGAAAAGGTCATGGAGGTATTGAAATGACCGGGCGTAACCTGGTTACCACTGCACCGAATACCTGGTGCCCGGGATGTGGCAACTTCTCTCTCCAGTTTGCATTAAAGTCCGTGCTCGGCGAGCTCGAACAGTCCGGGGTGTCCCTCGATGATGTTGTCCTTGTGACCGGGATTGGCTGCCATGCAAAAATGTCCGATTACCTGGATGTAAACAGTTTCTATTCCATCCACGGCCGGACTATCCCGGCTGCAATCGGGATTAAACTGGCAAACCCACGACTGAAGGTCATTTGCTGCGCAGGGGACGGGGACTGCTACGCAGAAGGACTTGATCACCTCATATTTGCAGCGAAACGAAATGCCGATATCACCGTGATTGTCCACAACAACCGGGTTTACGGGCTTACTACGGGGCAGTATACACCAACCTCCCCACTCGGGTTCCGGGGACGTTCGACACCCGGAGGTACAACAGAACTCCCGATAAATCCCCTGGAGCTCATGCTTGCAAGTGGTGCGACTTTTGTTGCCCGTGGGTACACGAAGAAAATGGAGCAGCTCCGATCGCTCGTAACGCAGGGGTTGTTACACCGCGGTTTCTCGTTTATTGACGTCCTCCAGATTTGTGCGACATACAACAACATGACCGGTTACTACAACGACCGCATCTATGACCTGGAGGACCACGATGTCTCCGGGTTTGAACATGCATTCCGGAAGGCCAGGGAATGGGATTATAATAACGATGCACGGATTGCCCTCGGACTTTTCTACCAGCAGGAAATGCCCACCTATGAAGACCGTATCTTCGCCCGGCCGCCGGACAATACTGACCGCAGAAAACGGATCGATGAAATTCTCAAGGAGAAAATGTAGCCCCTGCTTCTCCAATTTTTCCCTGTTACGTGGTACATTCAGGTGGTCTCTTTCTCCCTCCGGCAATCCGTCAGATAACCAGGGACTAGTGATTTGAAATTGTACATCCTGTTCTGCCAGGGGCAGGACAAGGTACGATTGTTATAGAAGCGAATGCAATTAGTATATACGAAATGAATGGTGGGAACCCGGAATGACCGACGCTGCTACCTTAACCCCCTTTTTTGCATGGGTCGTCCTCCCACTCCTGATATTTTTCGCCCGCATATGTGACGTAACGCTTGGCACCATCAGGGTAATTTTCATATCAAAAGGGTTCAAGTATATCGCTCCTGTTATCGGGTTTTTCGAGGTGATTATCTGGCTCCTTGCCATCGGGCAGGTGATGAATAATGTCACGAATGTCGCGTCGTATATCGCCTATGGAGCCGGTTTTGCAACCGGTACTTTTGTCGGAATGGCAATTGAGGAAAGATTATCACTTGGTACGGTAATTGTCAGGGTGATTACAAACCAGGAGGCAAACGAGATGGTGGGGTATTTACGTTCCAATGACTATGGCGTAACGGTAATTGGTGCTGAGGGCTCAAGCGGTCCGGTGCACGTCCTCTTCATGGTGATAAAAAGGCAGGATGTAGGCCGGGTGACCGGAATAATACGGCAGTTCCAGCCGAATGCGTTCTATTCAATAGAGGACGTGAAATCCGCAGCCGAAGGAGTTTTTCCGGATAGGAAATCACGATACCTCATGAGCAACAGGGACATGCTGAAATTTTTCCGGAAGGATAAATAAAAACCATCCTTTATTTCGGAAATTTGCAGGATTTTTCTGCACGGGGCTTGGTTCTTTTTTCAAACAGGATAACCCTTCAGAATGGAATTAAAAAAACTTCAGGTATGGCAGCATCACCATCATGAGACCCGGGTCTGTGCCTGCTCCCTCAGGAAGGAAAGCAGGTAGTAGGGGCCTCCTGAACCCCTGCCGGTTGATCCGCTGGCATTCCATCCGGTAAATGACTGGGAGCCCGGCCAGGCACCGGTTGTTGCACCACCGGCACGGTTGGCATATGTTACACCTGATCGTACGTGGCTGAAGAAAAAGTCGAGTTCCCCGGAGTCCTCCGAGAAGATACCCGCCGTAAGGCCGAAATCTGTATTGTTTACATATTCAACTGCTTCCTGCAGGGAACGGCAGGTAGTGACGATAAGGAACGGCACAAATAATTCGTTTTTACAGAGTGGGTGATCATGCGGGATCCCGGTAACCACCGTTGGGGCCACATAGTGTCCTTTTCCATACGGGGCACCCGTTAATACCTCACCACCTGTCTCGATAGTCCCGCCTTCTGCGATAACCTGCCTGACAGCTGCAATGAATGTCTCCCTGGCTTTCCGGTCAATTAAAGGCCCGAAAAAAGTCTCTCTCTCCCGCGGATCACCGACCTTGACTGAACCGGCACGCTGTTTAAGCTCTTCCATGAATTCTGCAGCGACGGGCTCCTGCACGTATACACGCGATGTTGCACTGCATTTCTGGCCGCCAAACCCGAATGCCGAGCGTACTACCCCTTCTACCGCCTTCGTGAGATCGGCCTTTGCGGAGACGATAACGGCATTCTTACTCCCCATCTCCAGAACAAGCGGCTTCGGGTACCGCTGCCCCTGCACGAACTCCCTTAAAAGCCACATACCGGCGTTTTTCGAACCAGTGAATGCGATCCCATCGATATCCGGGTGAGAGACAATATTTTTTCCGAATGGCCCCCCCGGGCCGGTCACGATATTTAAAGCCCCCCCTGGCACTCCTCCTGAAATAAACGCCTCATAGAGTTTTATCCCTGATAACGGTGCTTCGCTGGTGGGTTTGAAAACAACGGTATTCCCGGTTAGTAAAGCCCCCGTACACATTCCCGCTGCAAGTGCTACCGGGAAGTTGAACGGTGAAATGACTGCCCAGACCCCGTAGGGTTTCATGAGGGAGACACAGTGTTCACCGGTTACAGGAGAGGGCATCGGGAGATAATACCCTCCAGCTCTTTCATAGACTTCGCAATAATACCGGAGCAGGTCAAGGGTCTCAAAAATTTCTGCCAGCGCCTCGGTACGTGTTTTTCCAACTTCCCAGGTAAGAAGGGCTGCCAGGTCAAATGCCCGTGATTCCAGGAAGTCAGCTGACGACCTGATTATTCTGGTCCGTTCTTCCCAGCTGGTCCTGCTCCATACAGGGAATGCCCTCTTAGCTGCATTAATTGCATTCCCGGTATCTTCACTATCCCCGGCCTGGAAGGAACCGATCAGGGTTTCCCCGTCTATCGGTGAGTATACCGGGAATTCGGGTTTTCCACCGGTCTTTGCACCACCAGTATATAACCCGTAGTGGTGACCGAATTCTCCCTGGATCCGTTTCAATGCGATTTCGTAAGCCGGATGGACTTTTTCATCATCGGCGAGTGTTACGTAGGTAATCTTATTTGGAACTTCTGCCATGCTCATCCCCATGTTTGACGGGCACCGGTATCGTTTAATCCGGTAATTCGTCCTCCCCATTGCCGTGTTTGGGGGCCATCCTGAAACAAGTGACTACAGAGTGCCGGGTTAGTCCGGCCGGGTTAATATTTCTGCCGCCTGGACCCGTTACCGGTTCAACATGGTTGTTGAAAAAGAGGGTAGAGCATCCCCGGGAGATCGAGGATCGTGTTGAGAATATATTCTGCCGGGATTTCCCCGCGGGTGTTCGCCAGCCTGTCCCCGTAACGTGCGTAAAACGTCTGCATCCCGACTTCACGGGCAGGTACAAGGTCACGGTGCGGGCTGTCCCCGATCATCGCTGTCATAGAACTTTCACTACCAAGTTTCTTGAGTGAAAGCAGGAAAGGGGCAGTATCTGGTTTTTTTCTCCCTGTCATCTCGTAGGTCACGATTTGGTCGAATGCCCCGGAAAGGCCGGCTTTTTCCAACCTGCGCCTTGAATGATACATATCCGCGTCCGTGACCAGCCCGAGAGGGATCCCCTTTCGCCGGATTTCAAGGACAACTTCAGTGACCCCAGGGTATGCGGTGATGTTTTTCAGTT